>CALGIA010000513.1 GCA_937916005.1 uncultured Rhodospirillaceae bacterium | reverse complement strand
GCCCTGCTGGACCCGCTCATGACCGATGATCGCGCGCAGCAGGCTCGACTTGCCGACGCCGTTGCGTCCCAGAATGCAGGTGACCTGGCCGACGGGCGCCGACAAGGTAACGTTGCGCAACGCCTGGCTGGCGCCGTAATAAAGATCGATGCCGGAAACAGTCAGCATGGTTCAGCGCCCCAGATAAACATCAATGACCTGCTGGTTGTTTTGCAGGGTTTCCAGCGAGCCTTCGGCCAGAACCGAACCTTCGTTAAGAACGGTCACCCGCGTGTTCAGGGAGCGGACGAATTCCATGTCATGTTCGACCACCACCACGGAACTTGTCTCGGATATCTCGCGCAGCAAAATCGCCGTCTGTTCGGTTTCCGCGTCGGTCATGCCGGCGACGGGTTCGTCGACCAGCAGAAGGTCAGGGTCCTGCATCAGCAGCATGCCGATTTCCAGCCACTGCTTCTGGCCGTGGGACAATGACCCCGCGATCTGGTTGCGCGCGCCGTCCAGGGCGATGATCGCCAACACCTCGTCAATCCGGTCGAGGTTTTCCCCGGTCAGGCGGAAGAACAGGGATGCGCCGACGCCCCGGTTCGCTTTCAGGGACAGTTCGAGGTTTTCGAAAATCGTCTGGTTTTCAAACACCGAAGGCTTCTGGAATTTGCGCCCGATGCCCAGGTTGGCGATCGCGGTTTCATCCAGCCGGGTAAGGTCATGGGTTCCGGCAAAAAGGACCTCGCCCTGGTCCGGGCGCGTCTTGCCGGTGATGATGTCCATCATCGTGGTCTTGCCCGCGCCGTTGGGGCCGATGATCGCCCGCATCTCTCCGGGATCCACATAAAAGCTCAGCCCGTTGAGCGCCTTGAAGCCGTCGAACGTCACGGAAACGCCGTCAAGATAAAGGATCGGCGACCTGTCGGCTGTTCCGATGTAATCAATCATCGGTCTTTTCCTTCCTGCCGGCGCGGCCGAGACCGGGAAAGGCGGCGATAGTGCCGACGATTCCCTTCGGAAAAAACAGCGTCACGCCGACGAAAAGCCCGCCCAGAACAAACAGCCAGGCTTCCGGCAATGCCCCGGTGAAATAGGTTTTGCCGTAATTGACCAGCACCGCCCCCAGCGCCGCGCCATAGAGCGAGCCGCGCCCGCCGATGGCGACCCAGATCACGATCTCGATGGAATTGGCCGGGGAAAATTCGCCCGGATTGATGATGCCGACCTGCGGCACGTAAAGCGCCCCGGCCAGACCGGCCAGCATGGCGGACACCGTAAAGACGAACAGCTTGTACTGTTCGACCCGGTAGCCCAGAAACCGGACCCGGTCCTCGGCGTCCCGAATGCCGACCAGCACGCGGCCCAGCTTGGACGACACGATAAAACGGCAAATGACATAACCTAGCCCCAGCGCAATGGCGGACGCCACAAGAAGCGCCGACCGCACGCCGTCGGACCGCAAATCAAATCCCAGAAGGTCCTTGAAGTCGGTCAGGCCATTATTGCCGCCGAACCCCATGTCGTTGCGGAAGAACGCCAGCAGCAGGGCATAGACCATGGCCTGGCTGATGATCGAAAAATAAACGCCGGTGACCCGCGACCGGAAGGTCAGCCAGCCGAAGACGAAAGCCAGCACACCGGGAACCACGAACACCATCAGGGCCGCGAACGGGAAACTGTCGAAGCCGTACCAGTACCAGGGCAATTCCTTCCAATTCAGAAACACCATGAAATCGGGCAATTCCGCATTGCCGTAGACGCCCCGGTCGCCGATCTGCCGCATCAGATACATGCCCATGGCGTAACCGCCCAGACCGAAGAACGCGCCCTGCCCCAGGCTCAGGATGCCGCAGAACCCCCAGATCAGATCGACGCTCAACGCGAGCAGCGCATAGCACAGATATTTGCCGATCAACGCGACCGCCCAGGTCGGCATGTGCAGGGGCGAGGCGGCGGGAACGGCGAGATGGAGCAGGGGGACAATGATTGCGACCGCCGCCAGAATGGCGAGAAATATCTGTCCGCCGCGATCGGCATACAGATAGCCGATCAGGCCCGTGGACCGGTCCGAACTCATGAAGACGCCGCCCGTCCCTTGAGCGCGAACAGCCCGCGCGGGCGCTTTTGGATGAACAGGATGACGGCGACAAGAACGAATATTTTCGCCAGCACGGCCCCCGACCAGGCTTCGAGAAACTTGTTGGCGAGCCCGAGGGTCACGGCCCCGAATAATGTTCCAAGCAGATTGCCGACACCGCCGAAGACCACCACCATGAAGGAATCCACGATATAGGCCTGGCCCAGATTGGGACTGACATTGTCGATCTGGCTCAGGGCCACGCCGGCGATCCCGGCTATGCCGGACCCGAGGCCGAATGTCATGGCGTCGACCCAGCCGGTGCGAATTCCCATCGCGCTGGCCATGCGCCGGTTCTGAGTGACGGCGCGCATCCGAAGGCCGAAGGATGTCTTCTTCAGGATCACCGCCAGGAGCGCCACGACCAGCATGCTGAGAACGATGATCCAGATCCGGTTGTGGGTCAGCAGCGCGCCGCCGGGCAGCTCGATCGCGCCGGTCATCCAGGTTGGATTGCCGACTTCCTTGTTGGTCGGCCCGAACACGGTCCGCACCAGCTGTTGCAGGATCAGGCTCAGGCCCCAGGTCGCCAGCAGGGTTTCCAGGGCGCGGCCATAGAGAAACCGGATGATGCCCCGTTCAATGGCGACCCCGAAGGCGCCCGCAACCAGAAAGGCGGCGGGCAAGGCGGCGGCAAGGGACCAATCGAACGCCCCGGGCCAATAGGCGCGGAACACTTCCTGAATGACATAGGTCGTATAGGCGCCGAGCATGACCATTTCCCCATGGGCCATGTTGATGACGCCCATGACGCCGAATGTGATCGCCAGACCGATGGCGGCCAGCAACAGCACCGATGCATAGCTGACCCCCTGGAACAACTTGCCGAGGAAATCCCAGATGACGATTTTTTCCTCGATTTCCGACAGGGCTTCCTGCGCCACGGCGCGGATTTTGGCATCGGTTTCGCGAAAATTACCGTGCGTGTCCTTTGCAAGAAGGCCGCGCAGCCGGGCCATGACATCCCGATCGGTGAATTGAGCCAGCGACTGAGCCGCCTTGATGCGAAGGTCCGGCGTTGCGCCATGGGCAAGCTCGGCGGCCGCGAGCGCTTTTTGAAATTCAGATTTCACTTCCGGGTTGTTTTCCCGGGCGACCGCTTTTTTCAGCAATTCGATCTGTT
>CALGIA010000512.1 GCA_937916005.1 uncultured Rhodospirillaceae bacterium | reverse complement strand
GGCCTGCGGCAATCCATAGCCGCGATAGCCCATGGCAATCTTGGCCGCGAGCCGCAGATGGCTCGTCACCAGACGATGCGCCGCGCCGCTGTCTTCATGGTCAACCCAGCGCTTGGCCAGCATGTATTCGTCTTCCTTCTTCAGGATCGGAAATTTCCGGATTTCCTGCAGATAGCGGGACAGATTGCTGTCCGGATCGAGTTGCGGGGCGCTCGGTAATTTGTTTGCCATGTGATCACTGTCTCCCTTTTTCGACGGAAATCGTTTCCAGACCGCCGCGCGCCGTGTCCCAGTGCGCCCGGCGGCTTCCAGACTGCTTAATGAAAATTCATTCCTCTTAATAAATAGTAAACATCAGGAGCAATTTCTAGGGGCCGAGCCCGGACAATAATTCCACCAGCTCTTCCAGTTCGGCTGGAAAATCCCGCTCGAAGACCAGTTCCGCGCCTGTTTTCGGGTGGCGAAAGCCCAGAAGCGCGGCATGCAGCGCCTGGCGGCCCAGGGATCGCACGGCCTCCGCCGCCTCGGGGCTGATCATCGCGCGCCGCGCCGGGGTCAGCTGCCCGCCATAGGTCGGATCGCCGATCACCGGATGCCCCATATGGGTCATGTGAACCCGGATCTGATGGGTGCGCCCGGTGGCCAGCCGGCATTCCACCAGGCTGGCCGCGGGCCCGATCGCTTGTAGCGTGAGATAGCGGGTCAGCGAATTTCTCCCGCCCCGCTCGACCATGGCCATTTTCTTGCGGTTTCTCGGGCTGCGGCCGATATTTCCCTCGATTTCGCCGCTGGCCGGGCGGAGGCGGCCCCAGACCACCGCATGATAGACCCGTTTGATGGTGCGCGCCTTGAACTGGGCGCTCAAATCATTGTGGGTCACATCGTTTTTCGCCACCACGATCAGCCCGCTGGTGTCCTTGTCGAGCCGGTGGATGATGCCCGGCCGCCGCACGCCCCCGATGCCCGACAGGCTGTCGCCGCAATGGGCCAGCAGGGCATTGACCATCGTGCCCTGGCGGTTGCCCGGGGCCGGATGCACCACCAGCCCGGCCGGCTTGTTGATCACCAGCAGATCGTCATCCTCATACATGATGTCGAGGGGAATATCCTGCGGCTCGGGCAGGGCGGGCTCCGCTTCCGGCACGGATATGACGAAATTCTGACCGGATTTGACCCGGTATGACGGGTCGTCTATCGTCGCGCCGCTTGTCGCGCCATTTGTCACAGCGTCGGTCAGCATGATGCAGCCGGTTTCGATCAGGACTTTCAGCCGCGACCGCGACATCATGGGCAGGGCGTCGGCCAAAGCACGGTCGAGCCGTCCGCCCGCCGCATCGGCGGCGATTGTGACAAGATGGGTCGTTTCCGCGTTATTCGTTTCGATATTCGTTTCCATGGGATGAGAGTGAGCATAATCCATGCGGGGTCTCAAGGCGTTAGTAATCATCATGGGCGCGCTGATCGTTGTCGGCTTCGCCGTGGTGGTGGTGACACTGGTAAACAGGTCGGGGGTCAACAGTTCCGCGAGCCGCGATAGCGCGCCATCGCCGCGCACCCAGGCCACAACGCCCTACAAGACCAGAATCCCGATCCCCGCCGGTTCCCGCATCACGGAAACCAGTGCGGCGGATGGCCGCCTGATAATCCGCCTGACCCTTGGTGATAGTGCGGCCGGCACGGCCGGCGCCGCCGGCGCGGCCCGTATCCTGGTCATCGACCTGGCCACCGGCCGACAAATCGGCACAATCGATCTGCCGGAAGCCCGCCCGTAAAACCGCCCCACATAATAACGCCGCCTCCATTTCCCCCACGCGTGTTTTAACTACCCAGGCGAAAAAGCGACGATGAACCCCATGCCCACCGGGAATCGGGGCGAAATCCGCCATGTCGTCCGAAGCCTTTCCGGCCTCCGAAGCCCTGGCGCAGGAGGCCAAAAATCCCATATCCATATCAATCTCCCCGACATGCACAGATGACATGTGCAAACGGCGCCACGGGCCGCCGGCCCGTGCAAACAGCCGGCACCCGCCGGCGCCCTTCAATTTTTCATATAGGATCGTTTTTCAGAAAATAAAGGGTATTTCTGGGCTATTATTGCCGGATAAAATCCTCCACACCCGAATTTCGTCGCTCCAACCCCATCGCCGCCGGTCAAACCACCGAAATTGCCAAATGCGATGACCCAACCATGAAACACTTGATCGCAATCGATCCAGCTTCTAAACATACAACGCGGCTTCTAGTCCCCTTCGTCTAGTGGCCCAGGACGTCGGCCTCTCACGCCGAAAACAGGGGTTCGACTCCCCTAGGGGGCGCCACTTTTCTC
>CALGIA010000511.1 GCA_937916005.1 uncultured Rhodospirillaceae bacterium | reverse complement strand
GTCCTTTGAAAAATACAACGAAATGGCCCGGGCCGCCGAGGCATCGGGCGATCACGTTGCCAGGGAACTCTATTTCCAGCACGCGGATCATTATTACCGTGTGATGAACGAGCGGTCGAAGAGCGCGACCGGCCCAGCTATCGAGCCGGAAATCCCGCAATCCGAGATCTGAGCCACAAGATATCCGAATAAGAAAACGGCCCCTTTTGGGGCCGTTTTCTTATGGGATGCATTTGGAATATTACGCAGCGATGGCCGAACCGTGGTTGCCGCGCTTTGAGACCCGGATGACCGCCTTGCGCAGCTTTTCAAAAGCATGGGCTTCGATTTGGCGGATACGCTCGCGCGAGACGCCGTACTGGGTGCCAAGGGTTTCCAGTGTGGGCGGATCGTCCTGCAGGCGGCGCTGAGTCAGGATGTCGCGTTCGCGCTCGCTGAGGCCCATCATGGCCTCGCCGACGAATCGCCTGCGATGGGTCAGTTCTTCCGACGCTGCAAGGCGGGTTTCCTGATCATCCGTGTCATCGACCAGAAAATCCTGAAACGCCATATCCGAATCATCATTGGCCGGCGCGTTCAGGGAATGGGTTCCGCCGACCAATCGCCGGTTCATTTCAATGACTTCGGATTCGGCGACGCCGAGCCGATGGGCGATGTCTTCAACCGTTTTCGGACCCAAATCACCATCCGACAGTTCCCGGTGGGCGGCTTTCATCCTTTTGAGATTAAAAAACAGCTTTTTCTGGGATGCGGTTGTTCCCATGCGAACAAGGGATTCGGAGCGGATGACAAAATCCTGGATCGCGGCCCGAATCCACCAGGGCGCATAGGTCGACAGCCGGAAACCCTGCTCCGGGTCGAAACGGCGAATTGCCTGCATCAGACCCAGATTGCCTTCCGAAATCAGATCGGCAAGGGGCAGATTATATCCCAGATAGCCCCGGGCGATTTTCACAACAAGACGGAGATAGCTGTTGGCGAGGCCCTCGGCCGCTGAATCGTCTTCGTGGTCACGCCATTTACGGGCGAGATCCCACTCGACATCTGCTTCCAGCATCGGGAATTCCTGGGCCCGTCGAATATAGCGGGCAACATCGTCTCTGGCTGAATCATTCAGCAAATCCATCATCCTATGTATTGTCTGAGCGCGCACCGGCGGGGTCGGATCTTATGATCCAGAGTCTTCCCGCAGATATAGAATTGGCTAAAATCCAGGCATTTCGCATCCGGATATTCCAAGACCAAATAATATATAGGGAACGAATCCCCTAATAACAAGAAGTCCGTATGGATTTTCATCCAAAAAGTATTAATAAATGTTTACCATAATCAATTAAAACGCCGTCAGGGGCCGCCAGTCATTTGCGAGGGTCAGGCGGGCGCCGGTGCGGTTCTGCAACTCCTCGAAGGACAGGGAGTCGACCCTTTCCCGAACCAGAAAACCTTCCCTGGTCACGTCGATGACCGCCAAATCCGTATAGACCGTGTTGACCACGCCTGTGCCGGTAAGCGGATAGCTGCATTTCTCAACGAGTTTGGGCTCGCCTGTCTTGGTGCAGTGATCCGTCATCACCAGTACCCGCTTGGCGCCGACCGCCAAATCCATGGCGCCGCCGACGGCGGGGACCATGCCGGAGCCGCCGGTCGACCAATTGGCCAAATCGCCGTTTTCCGCAACTTGAAACGCGCCGAGGACACAGGCATCGATATGACCGCCGCGGATCATCGCAAATGAATCCGCATGGTGGAAGATCGCCCCGCCGGGTAGCAGGGTAATCGGCTTCTTGCCCGCGTTGATCAGCTCTTCGTCTTCCTCTCCGGGAGCGGGTTCCGGTCCCATGCCGAGGATGCCGTTTTCGCTATGAAAGATGATTTCGCGATCCTCGGGCAGGAAATTCGCCACCAGCTCGGGCTGCCCGATGCCGAGATTGACGAATGAGCCGTCCACCATGTCCTGGGCGATCCGCCAGGCGACCTGTTCGCGCGTGAGACCATCGGTCATGGATAATGCTCCCCGTTCAGGATCGCATTGCGCTCGCTCATGGGGTGGGGCACCTCAACGACCCGATCAACGAAAATGCTCGGCGTGACGACTTGTTCCGGCGGGATATCGCCAAGCGGGACCAGCTTGCGGGTCTGTACGATGGTGCATTTGGCCGCCATGCACATGATCGGTCCGAAATTGCGCGCCGCCAGGCGATAGGTCAGATTGCCCCAGCGGTCCGCGGTTTCCGCCTTGATCAAGGCCACGTCGGCGGCAAGGGGCCGTTCCAACACATGGTCACGCCCGTCGAAATGTCTGATTTCCTTGCCTTCGGCCAGGGGTGTCCCCGCCGATGTGGGGGTATAGAACCCCGCGATGCCGGCGCCGGCCGCGCGGATTCTTTCCGCCAGCGTGCCTTGCGGGATGGTTTCCAGCTCAATTTTGCCCGCGTGATAGAGCTCTTCGAACACCACGGAATGGGATGACCGGGGATATGAGCAGATCATTTTCCGGACGCGGCCCGTATTCAGCAGCGCCGCGAGCCCGACAAATCCATTGCCCGAATTATTGTTGACCAGCGTGAGGTCCTTCGCGCCCTGGTCAATCAACGCATGCACCAGCTCGGTCGGATTGCCGGCATCGCCGAACCCCGCAATGAACACGGTGTCGCCGTCCTTGATGTGCGCCACCGCCTCCGTGAGGGTGACGACCGTCTTGTCGATCATTTCAGGGTCACTTCCATTTCTGTATTATATGTAGGCCATGCGCCGGTTATGCGCCACCGAAACGAGATTCGAAATTCTGACCTGTTGACCGGGTGAAGCTCCCGCCGCATGTTTCCATCATGACCACTCTCTGTCGGGATTGTTATTCGCTGGCGCCTCAGGCGCAAGAAGTCTGCGCGCACTGTTCGTCACCCAGAATGTTGCGCCATGATGAGCTGGAGTCCCTGACCATCGCCCATGTCGATTGCGACGCCTTCTATGCGGCTGTCGAAAAACGGGATAATCCGGATCTGGCGGATCACCCGGTCATCGTCGGTGGCGGCGAGCGAGGCGTGGTCACGACGTGCTGCTATATCGCGCGCCGCTTCGGCGTTCATTCCGCGATGCCGATGTTTCAGGCCTTGAAGGCCTGCCCCGATGCGATCGTGATCCGGCCCGACATGGCGAAGTACCGCCGTATCGGCCGCGACATACGTGCGCTCATGACCAGGATCACGCCGCAGGTCGAACCTGTTTCGGTCGATGAAGCGTTTCTCGATATGTCTGGGACCGAACGGCTGCATGGCGGCAGCGCCGCCCGGACCCTGGTCGAATTCGCCCGTGGCGTGGAACAGCAGATCGGGATCACTGTGTCCATCGGGCTCAGCTACAACAAATACCTCGCCAAGATCGGGTCGGGTTTGAATAAGCCAAAGGGCTTTACGGTCATTGGCCGGGCGGAAGCCGTCGGGTTTCTCGCCGACAAGCCGGTTTCGCTGCTGTGGGGCGTCGGGCCGGTCATGCAAAAGCGGCTCGCTTCGGATGGCATTCGATTGATCGGCCAACTGCATGAAATTTCCGAAGAAGATTTGTCACGCCGCTATGGCTCGCTCGGCCACAGGCTTGCCCGGTTCGCGCGGGGCGAGGATTCCCGCCGGGTCGAAAAGGGCGGGGGACGGAAAAGCCTGTCCGCCGAAACCACATTTGCGCAAAACATTTCCGATCCCGCGGATTTGAATCACCGTTTGTGGATACTCAGCGAAAAAGTTTCCGCTGCCCTCAAGACCGAAGCCATCGGCGGGCGCACCATCACGCTCAAGCTGAAGACGGCGAATTTTCAGTTGCGCAACCGATCGGTTACCCTGCCGGATCCCACGATGTTGGCGGACAGGATTTACCGCACGGCCGCGGTGCTGCTCGCCCGCGAGGCCGACGGCGCGTCGTTCAGGCTTATCGGCGTCGGCGTGTCCGGGTTGACGCCGGCGGATATGGCCGACCCGCCGGATCTCGTGGATATGGCGTCCGAGCAACGCAAGGATGTGGAACGGGTCATGGATCAGCTCCGCGATAAGTTTGGGCGCGATGCCATTGCCAAAGGCCGCTAGTGCGGCCAGGGGGCCAAAGGCCGCTAATGCGGCCGGGGGTAAAAGGCCGCTAATGCGGCCGGGGGTAAAAGGCCGCTAAAGCGGGTAAGATTTATGGAATTTCGCAATAAAAATCCCGGGCGGGGTTCATAAAACCCCGCCCGGGCCGCCTACCCCGGGCTAATACCGTTACGCCGACCCAGTGTAATTCGGAACCGTTAGCCGGCTTTTGCCAGATTCTGCGTGGGTTGAGAGATTTTCGTCAGCAGATAATCGATATTCTCGTCATCCATATCCATGTCGGGATTTTCGACCTGTGTCAGGATCCGCTCGATCATCCGCCGACGGAAGCGTTCGCGGTCGTTTTCTCCGCCGTCATATTCCGTTTCATGGGAAACCTCGATCGCCGTGGCGATCACATGGTGGAGCCCTTGCGGAATGTCGGCTTTTCGGAGAATGGAGCCAAGACCGAGGCCGCCATCGTCATGCAACAGGACGCGGACATTGGTCAGCGGCACTTTTGACAGCACCGCGATGGCGGCTTCGAAGAAACGCATATCGCCCATGCACAGCGCGCGCAGAACAATCGTCGGCGTCAGTCTGCCGGCGCGGAACAGCTGGACCACCAGTTCGCGAACCGCCATATCATCCGACTTGTCGGACAGAATGCCCAAAGTCGCCTTTTCGCGGGTCTGCAACACCAGGTCGCTGACCTGGTTCGGCTCCAGTTCGTGATTTTCTATGATATGTGCCCGCATGGTGTCGGTCACCATCGAGACCAGACGTTCGGTCACCCTGACCGGCAAGGAGGCGCGCTTGGCCATCAAATCGCTGAGCTTTTCGTTTTCGCCGAAAGTGTCGAGAACTTTCTGCAGAGAAGGCTCGGCAATTTCAGCGCCCTTATTGGCCACCAGCGTGGTAACGACTTCTTCGTTGCCCGTATCGACCAGGGCGTCCGCGAGGACTTCTGAAACCTTCAAACGGTTTGCAACGGCAATCTGCTTGGACGGACCATGGGTACGGACGATTTCGATCAAGTCTTCGTCGGTCAGGACCTCGGAAAACTGCAACACCGGCAGGGAAACCGCTTCCACATCCGCCGCCAGCGTCCGTGCGATGTCGTGGGACAGGAACGGACAACTTTTGAGGTTCGAGGCGAGAGCTTCGCGAACTCTGACCTCGGCGTCATGGACCATCACGGAGAAAATATCTTCCGCGATACGCCGTTCGTCATCGGATAGCAGCCCGCCGCTGTATCCATGGGCGATTTTTTCAGCCGCACTGGAACGGTTTTCCGATGAAGGGTCTTCGAGAAGCCGCTTCACGTCATCGATGGTAAGCGCATTGGCCATATCTGGTTCCGAAAGTTACAGGCACAAGAATTCTGTGAACCACTATGGCGTAAACCGGTTAAAGCCATCTTAAACATGAGCCAGCCCGCTGTGCATTTTATGTATGGCATTTTAAGGGCCATGAACGCCATATTTCATGCAAAACGGCCATATCCTGATGGATATGGCCGTTTTCCGCGGATTCAAGCGCCGGAACCAGAGGTTTGTCCTGGTTGTTTGGGCGTTGCGAACCGGATTTTAATGGCCGTGATCGACCAGTCCGGCCCAATCCCGCTTCATCAGGTTCCAGTCCCCGGTCTCGGGATCCAT
>CALGIA010000510.1 GCA_937916005.1 uncultured Rhodospirillaceae bacterium | reverse complement strand
TGCTGGTCGATATCCCGGGTCTCACCGAGGCCGAAGCCAGCGTTGAACCCAGGCCCATGAGTGTCATCATGCGGCAGCCGATCTTCATCGTGGCTGTTTTGGCGACGGCCGTTTCACAGGCCGTGATGAATTTGATGATGACCGCGACGCCCATCGCCATGCATCAGGCCCACCACAGCTTCACCGATACGGTCTTTGTCATTGAATGGCATTCGATCGGCATGTTTGCGCCCGGGTTTTTTACCGGAACGCTGGTCAAGTGGTGGGGCGAAATTCCTCTGATCATTGCCGGGCTCGTGTTGATCGCGATCAGCATCGGGTTTGCGGTCTCTGGCGCCACCGTGTGGATGTTCTGGGCATCCATGGCGTTGCTCGGTCTGGGCTGGAATTTCTCGTTTACCGCCGGCTCCACCTTGTTGATCCAGGCCCATACGGCGGGTGAGCGCGCCAAGACCCAGGGCATGGTGAATTTCATGATCTATGGCGGGGCGGCGATCGCGGCGCTATCATCGGGGGGATTGCTTCACTTCCTGGGATGGAAATGGGTCAATCTGGTCGGGCTGCCGCTGTTGGCCATTGCCATGGGCGTGACGATCTGGTTTGTCGTGACCCAGCGTGACGCGGCCCAGCCCGCGTGACAACGAAAAGGAACAAGAAATGATTTTGATCGTTGGTGCGTCGGGCGCGGTGGGTATTCCAACCATCAAGGCGCTGGTGAAGCGTAATGCTGATTTGCGCGCGCTCACATCCAATGAAAAATCCGCCGCGAATTTACGCGACATCGGCGTTGGCGAGACGCAGGTTGGTGATTTCCGGTCCAATGACGATGTAAAGCGCGCCATGACGGGCGTCGATTCCGTGTTTCTGGTAACGCCCCGTTTTACAGAGGATGAGGCCGAGATCGGATTGCGCGTGGTTGCCGCGGCCAGGGAAGAAGGCGTTGGACATTTCGTTTTCTCATCCGCCTTTCATCCCCAGATGACCAAGATGAACCATCACTGGACCAAACTGCTGATCGAGGAGGCGGTTATTGAATCCGGGCTTGATTTCACGATCCTGCAGCCGGCGATGTTCATGCAGAACGTGGCCGTTGAATGGCCGGTGATTGTGGAAAAGGGGATTTATTCCAGGCCCTATTCGCCGGACCGCAAGATGGCGCTGGTCGACACGGCGGATCTTGGCGAGGCCGGGGCGATTGTCCTGACCGAACCCGGCTACAAGGGCGCGACATTTGAGCTTTGTGGACCGGATTCCCTGACCCAGGCCGAGATGGCGGCAATATTGTCGGGATTTCTCGGCAAGCCCATTCAGGCGGTCCAGCGTGATCTGGGCGAATGGGAAGTCTGGGCGCGGGAACGCAACTGGTCGGCGTGGGGGATCGATACCTATCTCAAGATGGCGAACCATTACGACACGCACGGCTATCCCGGCGGCAATCCGCTGGTCCTGCGCACCATTCTGGGCCGTGAACCCGGCAACTATCGCGACTTTGCCCAGCGTTTTGTTACCGCCCGAAAATGAGCTGGTCAAAGACCGGAGCCCGCATATAACGGAGCATGCAACCATGACGGTCACATCAATCCTCAAACCGAAGATGATCTCACACGGAACCCTTGGCTCGCACGACCTGGAAGCGACCCGGGCATTCTATACGGAATTTTTGGGGCTGGAAATCATCCGCACCAGCCCGATTTCCATGATGGTCCGGCTCGGCACCGATCACGTCTATGCGGTGGTTCAGACAAAAGACCGGCAGGAAATGCCACGCCTCAACCATAACGGTCTGGACGTCGAAACCGATGAAGAGGTCGACGCCGCCTATGCGCAGGTGCTGGAAAATCAGGAAAAATACGGTCTGCACAAAGCCACCCGCCCGGTGGCGCAGCATGGAACCTACAGCTTCATGTTCTGGGACATGGACGACAATTGCTGGGAGATCCTGTCAAACCCGCCGCGCGGCTATAACTGGATCTTCGAAAAAGGCGATCAGGAAGGCCGCGGCCACCTGGACCGCAACTTTCGCAAGGATTGATGACGCGCGGTTACAGGATCGGACAGAGCCAGCCGACGATTGCGCCGTAGACCGAATGCACGATGAGCGCCGTGGCCCAGGCCATTTTGTGCATTTTGCGGGCGAACAAACCGTCGCGGAAAAATATGGGCACGAAAATCAGCATCGCGCCGATCCACAATATCCCGCCCCACAGCACGCCGGCGATGGCGCCCGGATAGGGCAGGTGCTGTCCGACCTCTGTTGCATAGACCAGTGCGAAGATGATGCCGTTCAGGTGGATGACGATGAATCCCATCCAGTAGGGCGGCTTGCCGTTGAAGCTTTCGCCCCAGCAGATGTCGGCCATGCCCATGGCGAGATCGATCTTGGGCAAACCAAATTTTGGAGCCCAAAGCGCGACCATGATATGGGCATATGTCGCCAGGATGCCGGCGGTGATGATCAGAACCAGGTTATCAAGCGTCATCGCGTCCTTCCCCCGATTAACGACATGTGGCGTGATTTTGTCTTATTCGCGGATTCGGAGCAACGGGTTCAGGGAAGATTGATCCTGAAACCCAGAAAGCTGAACCCCTGCCCGGATTGAGTCTTTTTGACTTTTGCCGATTGTATCGCGCCTGGATGAACGCTTTCATCGGGGCCGCCGCATCCCGTGTTGTCCATTGATCCGTTCGGCATTGTGGTTTTGCACAGCTTTACGGATTGGAGTTTCGCGCCGGTCAGATTGGTCTTGAACAGATTTGCCCCGCTCAAATCCGCGCCGCTTAAATCGGCATTCCTCAAATCCGCTCCGCTGATATTCGCATTGCGGAAATCGGCCAGTCTGAGATCTGCGGCCCGAAAATTGGCGCCGCGCATGTCGGCATTCCTGAGGTCGGCCTTTCTCAACTCGGCTTTGGGAAGGACCGCACCGATCCATCTCAGCCCGCCCGAACTGCTGACGCGCCGCAGGTGGCAATTGGAACACCCATGCATCGGTTTGAAATTATTGTCGCCGATCTGATCGATTTCATCGAAGGCCAGCCCCGCAGGGGGAAACAGCAAAGTCGCGGCGAGGGCCAGGGCGGGTAAGCGGATCATTATCGCGTCATTCTATCATCAATTCGACGGAACATCTGCTATTGGCCGCATTTTTCCGTCACCGCCCTTTCCTCCACGGCCCGCCGTCGTTAGATTGCCGCCCATTCCGTATTGATCACCGCTTCACAGGCCAAACCATGACCCTCGAACTGCCCACACCCGTTGAAGAATTCGACCTTGCCATGGATGACGGCGCGAATATCCGCGTCCGCCGTCATGGCGACCCGGAAGCGCCGGTACGCATTTTTATCAGTAATGGCAATGGTTTTGCGGTGGACGGTTACCTGCCGTTTTGGGGCCCCTTGGGGGATCGATTCGATCTGATTGTGTTCGATCAGCGAAATCATGGCCGGAACCAGCTGGGTAATCCGCCGAACCATGATTACGACCACATGGCGGCTGATATTGAGACAATATTCAACGCCGTCAATGAACGGTTCGGGACCAAGATCAATGTGGGCGCATTTCATTCCATGTCGGG
>CALGIA010000509.1 GCA_937916005.1 uncultured Rhodospirillaceae bacterium | reverse complement strand
AATCACGCAAACCGAAATCACATAAAGAGGCGACGGGTTAAGTTGAAAGCGCGCATCCACATCACACTCAAGAACGGTGTCCTCGACCCCCAGGGCAAGGCCATCGAACATGCATTGGGCGGGCTCGGCTTTGCCGGGGTCGACAGCGTCCGGCAGGGCAAATTCATCGAAATGGATTTGGCCGAGACCGATCCCGGCAAGGCGCGCGATGCCGCCGACGCCATGTGCCAACGCCTGCTCGCCAATACGGTGATCGAGGACTACCGGATAGATATCGACGAATGAGCGCTGCGGTAATCGTTTTCCCCGGCTCCAACTGCGACCGCGATATCCAGGTTGCGCTGGCCGCCAGCCTGGGGTCCGCGCCGGAAATGGTCTGGCATGGCGAGGCGACGCTGCCCGATGTAGACCTGATCGTGGTGCCGGGCGGGTTTTCCTATGGCGATTATCTGCGGTCGGGCGCCATGGCCGCCCATTCGCCGGTGATGCGCGAAGTGGTGCGCCGGGCGAATGACGGCGTCCCGGTGCTGGGCATCTGCAACGGCTTCCAGATCCTCACCGAGACGGGTTTGCTGCCGGGCGTCCTCATGCGCAATGCGGGGCTGCGGTTCGTCTGCCGCGATATTCATCTTCGGGTGGAAGACAACGCGACCATCTTTACGCGCGGCTACAATAAACATCAGGTTATCCGGATCCCCATCGCCCATAATGAAGGCAATTATTTCACCGACCCGGAAACCCTGGCGCGCCTTGAGGGCGACGGCCGCGTCGCTTTCCGCTATTGCGACCCATCGGGCGCGATCAGCGACGCCGCCAACCCGAACGGATCGCTCGCCAACATCGCCGGCGTGCTCAACGCGGCGGGCAATGTGCTGGGCATGATGCCCCATCCGGAACGGCTGGCCGAAGCGGCCCTGGGCGGCACGGATGGCCGCGCCATGTTCGACGGGCTGGCCGAGGCTTTGGCCAAGGCGGGGGCGTCATGAGCAAAATCACGCCTGAAATCACCCCGGAAATTGTCGCCGAACACGGGCTGACGCCAAAAGAATACGATCTGGTGCTGTCGATCATGGGGCGTGAGCCCAACATGACGGAACTCGGCATATTTTCAGTCATGTGGTCGGAACATTGTTCCTATAAATCGTCCAAGCGCTGGCTCAAGACCCTGCCGACGACCGCGGATTGGGTAATCTGCGGGCCGGGAGAAAATGCCGGCGTGATCGATATCGGCGATGGCCAGGCCGCGATCTTCAAGATGGAAAGCCACAACCACCCGTCCTTCATCGAGCCCTATCAGGGCGCGGCCACCGGTGTGGGCGGCATTCTACGCGACGTGTTCACCATGGGCGCGCGGCCCATCGCCAACATGAACGCCCTGCGCTTCGGCCATCCCGACGACCCGCACACGCGCCATCTGGTGTCCGGCGTGGTCGCGGGCATCGGCGGGTACGGCAACTGCATCGGCGTGCCCACGGTCGGCGGCGAAACAAATTTCGATCCTTCCTATAACGGCAATATCCTGGTCAACGCCATGACGGTGGGAATCGCCGACCAGGACAAGATTTTCTATTCCGCCGCCGCCGGAATCGGCAATGCAGTGGTCTATGTGGGCTCGAAAACAGGACGCGACGGCATTCACGGCGCGACCATGGCGTCAGCGGAATTCGACAATGACAGCCAGGACAAGCGCCCCACCGTTCAGGTCGGCGACCCGTTTACGGAAAAACTGCTCCTGGAAGCCTGCCTGGAATTGATGGCGACCGATATGATCGTTGCGATCCAGGACATGGGCGCGGCCGGGCTGACATCGTCGTCGGTCGAAATGTCGTCCAAGGGCGGCGTGGGGATCGAGCTTGATATCGACGCGATACCGGTGCGCGAAGACGCCATGACCGCCTATGAAATCATGCTGTCGGAAAGCCAGGAACGGATGCTGATGGTGATCCGCCCCGACAGCGAGGATGCGGCCCGCGCGATCTTCGAGAAATGGGAGCTGGATTTCGCCGTCATCGGCCGGGTGACCGACACCAACCGGCTGGTCTTGACCGAAGGGGGTTCGGTGGTCGCCGATATTCCCGTGCCGCCGCTGGTCGAAAACGCCCCGGAATATGACCGGCCGTGGATTCCGACCCCGCCGGCCGGTGAGCCGTCGCCAATCGAATTCGACATGACGCTTGTGGAAATCCTCAAAAAGCTGATGGCATCGCCGGACCTCGCGTCCCGCCGCTGGATCTGGGAACAATATGACCACATGGTCATGGGCGACACGGTGCAGCGCCCCGGTGGCGACGCCGCCGTGGTCCGGGTTCATGGGTCGGCCAAGGGATTGGCCATCACCACCGACTGCACGCCGCGCTACTGCGTGGCCGACCCGGTTCAGGGCGGCCGCCAGGCCGTGGCCGAGGCATGGCGCAACCTGACCGCGGTGGGGGCCACGCCTCTGGCGATCACCGACAACATGAATTTCGGCAATCCGGAACGGCCCCTCATCATGGGGCAGTTCGTCGGCTGCATCGAAGGCATGGCCGAAGCCTGTCTCGCCCTTGATTTCCCCGTCGTGTCCGGCAATGTGTCGCTTTACAACGAAACCAACGGCAGCGGAATTCTGCCGACGCCGGCCATCGGCGGCGTCGGAATCATCACGGACGCCGCCAAATCCATGACCATCGGATTCAAGAATGATGGCGACACGATCATCCTGATCGGCGAAACGGCCGGTCATACGGGCGCGTCCCTGCTGCGGCGCGAGATCGGTGGAAAAACCGATGGCGCGCCGCCAAATGTCGATCTGGGCGCGGAACGGCGGAATGGCGATTTCGTCCGGGGGCAAATCACCCAGGGGGCCGTAACCGCCTGCCACGATGTGTCGGACGGCGGGCTTCTGGTGGCCGTGGCCGAGATGGCGCTGGCCGGCGATATGGGAGCAGAATTATCGACCCCGAACACGGTTGAATGGCTGTTTGGCGAGGATCAGGGCCGTTATGTGGTCACCGTCACCGACCCGGACGCCCTGGTGGCGGCGGCCCGAAATGCGGGCGTCAACACGATGGTGATCGGCAAATCCGGCGGGAAAATATTGACTGTAAACGGCGGCAACTCTATATCCGTTATGGAACTTCGCGGGGCGCATGAAAGCTGGTTACCGGATTTCATGGCTGGAAAATGACCGGATCCCGCACCACATTGTAAGTACACGAAGCAAGGAAACCGCCAATGGCCATGGATCAAGGCGAAATCGAGAGCCTGATCAAGCAGAACATCCCGGACGCCGTCGTGACGATCCAGGATCTTGCCGGCGATGGCGATCATTACGCGGCAATGGTTGTATCGACCGCCTTCAAGGGCAAGACACGGGTGCAGCAGCATCAAATGGTTTACCAGGCATTACAGGGACGCATGGGCGGAGAGCTTCACGCGCTGGCTTTACAGACCTCGGTCCCCGAAAACGCCTGAAAACGGACACCGGAACCCGGAACAAGGAATAGATGATGAGTGACTCACCGATTTTCAAACGCATTAAGGAAGACGTGGCCGATAACGAGGTCGTCCTGTTCATGAAGGGCACGCCGGTCTTTCCCCAATGCGGATTTTCAGCCGCCGTCGTGCAGGCGCTGGGCAATCTTGGCGTACGCTTCAAGGGCATCGACGTGCTGGCAGACCCGGAATTGCGCGAAGGCATCAAGGAATTCTCCGACTGGCCAACCGTTCCCCAGCTTTACGTCAAGGGGGAGTTTGTCGGCGGCTGCGATATCGTGCGGGAAATGTATGAAAACGGCGAATTGGCAGAATACCTCAACACCAACGGGATTGAACGCCAGATGGCCAATCCCGAATAGGGCGGGTCACACCGGAATGAGATCAGGGCGGATCATTTGATCCGCCCTTTCTCTATCTCCGGCATTCGATCGGAACCTACTTGCCGCGTTCCCAGACGACCGGAAAAAACGAATCGTCGTCGGGATAAGCGCCCTTGGGCAAATCGGGCCAGGCGGGAAGCGTCATCACATGGGCGCGCGGATCCCACTGCACATCGTCGCCGAGATAGCGGATAGATATGGCCATGCGGTTCCGGTCGGTTGCCTTGTTTCCGCCGGCGCCATGCACCGCCAGCGGGTGATGACAGATGCAATCGCCCGGTTCCACATCCCAGGACAGGAACCGGAGGGACGGGTCATCGTGGCGTTCCGAGAAATTCGGACAGGCCTCCAGATCCGGATCGGTGAAGGCCGCATCCTCGTCAGGCGTCACCGGGCAGTAGAACTTGCCCCATTTATGGGAACCGGCGATGTATTCCAGACCGCTGGTGTCTTTGGTGGCGGGTGTCAGCGCCACCCATATGGATACCAGATGCTCACCCAGGAACGGCCAGAAAGGGAGATCGTGATGCCATTGGGTCGGCGCGCTGGTCCCGGGATCCTTAACGAACATCTGATCATACCAGAACCGCACCCGGTCGACGCCCATCAGGGTCGCGCCGATTTCCGCCGCCGGTGACTCGTTACGGAATTTCAGAAATTCCTGATCATAAACGCTCATGAAAGAGTTGATATAAAACCGGGCATCTTCGCCGGGCACCTTGGCTTCCCGCACCCGATGGTCGCCAACCCCGCTTTCCATATAGCGCAATGAAGCATCAGTCATGCGGTCGACCCATTCCCGGTCGAACATCTGCCGCAGACAGACCACCCCGTCCCGGTTATAGGCGCGGACATCGTCTTCGGTGATCGTGTTGCCTGGCGTTCGGTTCATCATACCTCCCGTTCAGCAAAATCTTACGGATGATCCAATGACCTGTCCATGCGCAACCAAAGGCCCGCGGAAACCTGCGGACCTTTGTTATCACGAATTCGATCAGGCGTTAGCGCGAATAGAATTCGACCACCAGATTGGGTTGCATCACCACCGGATAGGGGACCTCGGCGAATGCCGGGACGCGCACCAGCGACCCCGTCATCTTGCCGTAATCGACCGCCATATATTCGGGAACATCCCGTTCCGGCGACTCGATGGCTTCCAGAACCATGGGAATTTCGCGCGATTTACCGCGCACTTCAACCACATCGCCTTCACGCACCCGGTAGGACGGGATTGTGACCCGCTTGCCGTTGACCAGGATATGTCCGTGGCTGATGAATTGCCGCGCCGAAAACACGGTGGGCACGAATTTCAGACGATAAATCACCGCGTCCAGGCGCTGTTCCAGGATACCGATGAAATTTTCGATGGTATCGCCACGCCGCCGGACCGCTTCCGCAAAAAGGCTGCGGAACTGCTTTTCGGTGATGTTGCCGTAATAGCCCTTGAGCATTTGCTTGGCGTTCAGCTGAGTGCCGTAATCGGACACTTTGCGCCGACGGTTCTGGCCATGTTCGCCCGGCGCATAATCGCGCTTGTTGAAGGGGCTTTTGGGGCGGCCCCAGAGGTTCACCCCGAGGCGCCGATTGATCTTGTATTTAGCCTGTATTCTTTTCGTCACGGTTCAATTCCAATTCAGATTAATTATTGTCCCGATAGTTCGATCCGGTCATTGCCGGCGACG
>CALGIA010000508.1 GCA_937916005.1 uncultured Rhodospirillaceae bacterium | reverse complement strand
ATAACCGACCGGCGATCCAGAACTGGAGCTCGGAACGGGTGACCCTGTTGGGGGATTCGGCCCATCCGACCCTGCCCTATCTGGCCCAGGGCGCGGTCATGGCCATCGAAGACGGCGCCGTGCTGACCCGCTCGCTGGACCAGGCCGGGTCCATCGCCGACGCGCTACAGCTCTATCAGCGCAACCGCATCGACCGGACCAGCCGGATCGTCAATCAATCGACCGCCAACCGGTCCCTGTTCCATCTGCGCAGCGACGCGGAAATGCGCGCTCAATTCAAAAATCGCGACGAAGGCGCCGACCGCAATTCCTGGCTCTACTCCTATAACCCGCTGACGGTGGAACTGGTTTAGATATCCCTGACCCTGGGCAGGATGTCCCGGGCGAAGATTTCCAGGGAGCGCATGATTTCAGCCTGTTCGAGGGAACCGAAATCCACCAGCATTGAAACCTGGGTGATCCCCGCTTCCTTCATCTCGTGAATGCGGTCCACCACCTGATCCGGCCCGCCCATTAGCACACGGCCGGGGAAATAATCATTGAAGCCGAAATTGCGCTGGGCCGCCTCGCGCCGGTCATAGCCTTTATAGGCGGTGGGGTCGGGCGGCTTGCTGGTGGCCTCGACCCCGGCCACGGCATATTCCGCCATGGGACCGTCGACGATTTCACGCAACCGGTCGTCATCATCCTGTTCCAGGAAATGGGCGTGATACACGCAGCAGACCTCGTGATCTTCCACCTTGCGGTCGAATTTCGGCAAGGCGTCGCGGTACCACTGGATACGTTCGACCGCGACCGGGTGATCCACGTGATAGGCCACATAAAGCAGGTTATAGCCCTGCTCGGCGGTCCATTCGAAGCTCTCGGGCGTCATCAGGCAGGCGTTCCAGATCGGCGGGTGGGGTTGTTGAAATATCGGCGGCGTCACGGTCAGCCCGGTCATGGGCGGCCGGAATTTGCTTTCGAAATGCAGGGGCTCGCCGGTCCAGGCCTGCTTGATCAGTTCGATGCCTTCCTCGACCCGTTCACGGCTGTCTTTCATGTCGATGCCAAAGGCGTCGAACTCATCGCGCATGAAGCCGCGACCGATGCCGAAATCAAACCGGCCTTCCGACAGATGGTCGAGGGTAGCCGCCTGTTCGGCCGCGCGCACCGGATCGTTCAACGGCAGCACGGTCGCCCCGGTGCCGAGGCGGATATTTTCAGTGCGCGCCGCCAGATAGGACAGGAACGCGAAATTGGCCGGAAACAGCCCGCCATGGCGCACAAAATGGTGTTCCACGACCCAGGCGTAATCGATGCCGATTTTGTCGGCGAATTCCACCTGTTCGACGATATTCCGGTAATGGGTATGGGCGTCGCGCGTCTCGGGCAGATAGGTGGGGAGATAAAACAGGCCGAATTTCATGACGCCACATCCCAACGAAAAAATTTAACATATGGCACATTGCCCGCATGCGTCTATTGGGGCAAGTTCGCCAGCGTTGTATTCTTTCAGAAAGCGAAATCATTACGATGAGCAGCGACTCCGGCACGGGCGGCATCGGTTTCTTCGAAAAATTTCTATCGGTCTGGGTGGCGCTCTGCATCGCCGCCGGCATCGGTCTCGGCAATGCCGCGCCCGGCATATTTCAAACCCTGGCCGGTCTGGAATATGCATCGGTCAATCTGGTGGTGGCTTGCCTGATCTGGGCCATGGTCTATCCCATGATGGTGAATGTGGATTTCGCCAGCCTGCGCCACATCGGAGACCGCCCCAAGGGGCTGATCATTACCCTGATCGTCAACTGGCTGATCAAGCCCTTCACCATGGCGGCGCTGGGGGTTCTGTTTTTCGAGATCGTGTTCGTGGACATGATTTCGCCCAGGGACGCCCAGGAATATATCGGCGGACTGATTCTGCTGGGCGCGGCGCCCTGCACGGCGATGGTTTTCGTCTGGTCCCAGCTCACCCGGGGCGATGCGACCTATACGCTGGTCCAGGTGTCGGTCAATGACGTGATCATGATCTTCGCCTTCGCGCCGATCGTCGCGCTGTTGCTGGGAGTAACGGATATTTCCGTGCCCTGGGAGACGCTGCTGCTATCGGTCGGGCTCTATGTCGTCATTCCGCTGTTCGCCGGCTATGTCACGCGGTGGCAGCTGGTCAGCCATGCCCGTCAATCCGAAGGCGGTGAGGCGGCGGTGGCGCGGTTCGTATCCCGCGTCAAACCGTTCTCGGTGATCGGGCTTCTGGCGACGGTGGTTCTGCTGTTCGGCTTCCAGGGCAATATCATCATCGACCAACCGCTGCTGATCGCCCTGATCGCGGCCCCGCTGATCATCCAGTCCTATGGGATATTCTTCATTGCCTATGGCGCGGCCTGGGCGTGGCGCGTGCCGTTCAATGTTGCCGCCCCCTGCGCCCTGATCGGCACGTCGAATTTTTTCGAACTGGCCGTTGCGGTCGCCATCAGCGTGTTCGGGCTGGAGTCGGGCGCGGCCCTCGCCACGGTGGTGGGCGTTCTGGTGGAAGTCCCGGTCATGCTGTCGCTGGTCGCCTTCGCCAACCGGACCCGGAATTTCTTTCCCGGGATATGATTACCGACCCATGATGTCGGAAAGCATCTCGGCCAGTTCGGCTTTGCGGTACGGCTTTCGGATGATGCGGGGCTTCTCACCGTTCGGGCCAAACTGGCCGAGTTCCTGATCCGGATAGCCCGACGTAAAGACGATTTTGAGATCAGGCCGGCGCGCCACGGCCTCTCGCGCAACGTCCGGGCCGCTCATCCCATGGGGCAACACCACGTCTGTAAATAGCAGCTTGATATCCTCACGGGCGTCAAGTTGCCGCAACGCGGCATGACCGTCCTCGGCCTCGACGATATTGCATCCAAGCTCCGTCAGGAGAAGAACCACCACGTCCCTCAGATCCGGGTCGTCCTCGACCACCAGCACGGTCATTCCGGCGGAATGCATTGCGTCGGTTTCAGGACGTTTATCAATTTCGGTGCGCGCTGTTTTATCGGAACGGGGAAGATAAATCCGAATTTTCGTACCGTGATCCGGTTTGCTTTCTATTTCGACGAAACCGCCGGATTGTTCAACAAATCCTTGCACCATGCTGAGGCCGAGACCGGTGCCTTCGCCGACGTCCTTGGTGGTGAAAAACGGTTCGAACACCCGATCGAGAACCTCCGGTGGAATGCCAACCCCATCATCGGCCACTTCAAGGGTCACGAAATCGCCCGCATTTACCTCTGAATGCGCTTCAACCGCTCTCGCGGACAGGGGTCGGTTTGATGTACGGATCACGATCCGGCCACCCCGGGGCATGGCGTCAAAAGCATTCAGGGAAAGATTTAACAGCGCCCCCTCGACCTGGCCCGCATCCACGAATACCGGCCATATGGAATCGGCAAGATCGGTTTCGACGGACACGGTTTCCCCAAGCGTAAGCTGCAACATCTCGCGCATGCCCCCGACAAGTCCGTTCAGATCGACCGTTTCCAGGCTGAGCTCCTGTTTGCGCGAAAATGCGAGCAATTGGCGGGTCAACTCGGCGCCGCGCATGGCGCCGCGCATGGCCGTGGACAGGTATTTTAGCGTCTGCTCGCCGGGTGCGCTTTGCATCGACATTTCCAGATTGCCGACGATGACCATCAGCAAATTATTGAATTCATGGGCGACGCCACCGGTGAGCTGGCCCACGGCCTCCATTTTTTGGGCCTGGCGTAATGTTTCCTCGCGCTGTCTGAGCGCGGTTATATCCTCGAACCTTGCAATCGCGCCCCCATCCTTAAGGCGTTCATAGTGCGCCCGGCGCCATCGCCCGTCGGCAAGGCGGAAATCAAACGGTTCGCCGCCTTGGAGAAACCGCGACATGATGTCCTGTATCAAGGTTTCAGCCCGGTCTTCATACTGGTCGCTGAAAAGACCATGATCGACCATTTTTCGAAGAATGTGATCGTACTTCTCGCCGGCCGCCCACCACTCTTTCGGGTTCACGGTATTTTCCAGGAACCTCTGGTTGGTCAGAACGACTCGATCTTCCTCATCGAAAAGAACCAACCCTTCGGCGCTGGTATCGATAGCTTTTAGAAAGCGTTCCTGCACCCGCAGATTCTGTTCTTTTGCTTCGATCTCGGCGGTGATATCGCGTCCCGTTCCACGATACCCCATAAAGGCGCCATCGGACGCAAATACCGGATTGCCGCTGAAGAGAAGGTCATGCCGCAAGCCATCCGACAGTTGCCGACGGACGGCGACATCCCGGAATGGAATGCGCGCCTTGAGACCTTCCAGATGCCGGTCCCACGCCATGCTGTCGTCGGCCCCCGGGCCAAGTTCATTCATCTTTCTCCCGATATAAAATTCCTCGGGTTGGCCGAGGCTTTCCCGTTCCGAATTGGAAACCCATGTAAATCGCAGATCGGAATCCGTCTCCCAGATCCAGTCGGTCCCGGTTTCCACGATATCCCGCAAGCGCTGTTCACTGATCCGCAAAGCTTCCTCGGCTTCCTTGCGATCGGTAATGTCAAGCGCGACAATCTGATGGGCCGGCTCGCCGTTCCAGGTGAGCGCCGTGGCCGCGGTTTCGGCGATCACGATCCTTCCATCAAGGGTGATGTAGCGATGTTCCGCGAAGGGCAGAGATTCCGCGCCTTTTGCCAGCTGCTCGCGCCGCCTGTGAATTGCGTCCAGACTATCCGGGTCGGAAAAATCCATCGTGGTCTTGCCGATAATCTGGTCAGCGTTCCGCGCGCCAAAAAATTCAATGGCGGCCGAATTCACAAAGACAATTACCCCTTTGCAAATGACCAGGACCGCGACCGGCGTGATTTCCACCAGACCGCGATAGCGTTGCTCGCTTTCCATCAGGGCCGCTTCGGTCTTTTTCCGGTCGGTAATGTCGCGATTGATGGTTGACAGGCCGACAATCTCGCCCCCGGCGTTTTTAATCGGGGAAATCGTCAGCAAGACATTGATCAGCGCGCCGTCTTTCCGGCGACGAACGACTTCAATCGGTTCGGGGTTCTCGTCATCGGCGATCTTGAGAATTCTCGACCGAGTTTCTTTCCATAATTCAGGAGGTACAATCACTGAAGTCGATTTCCCGAGGATCTCCCCAGCGGCATAGCCATAAAGGGTTTCCGCCGCCGGATTCCAGTCGGTGATAATGGCTTCGGGCGTCGTGCCGATTATCGCATCGACGCTTGTTTCAAAAATTGTCGCCAACCGGCGATTCACGGCCTCACGGTCTTCGCCGCCGGCAAAATCGTTCTGCAGTTTCAATAAGGAAGGCTCGCCCTGCCGGTCACGGCTTTCCAATTCAAGCAGGCGCTCGATGAGCTCCGCTTTTTTAAGCTTTGAAAGCTCACGCGCCAGATTTTGATTCTTCGTCACAACTTCGCACCATCCATAAATAATCCTGCAAATGAATTCATTGGTCGGCAGATTCAGTGGCCCATTTAGGTCCCAAGCGTCCAAGCATCAACACGCTTTCCATCTCTCATACCTTATCTACGAGGGATTGTTGAAGTTTTGTTAACTATTTCCAGCGCGTAATCATTCTTAACAAATGGCCCAGGGAGATGAATTCATGTCGGGTGATCCGATTTTACATCATGTCAGAAAATTGCACGCGCTTGCGGCTCAGCGGAGCATGCTGATCGCGGAGCAAACCGAGCGGGAAAAGACCGGTGGATGTCCGCACGAGATCGACACGGCCTTTGTGGAACATTGTGAAAAATGGCATCCCGCCATGCGGACTCTGGCCGATACGCCGTCGGGCTCGATCGGCGGCGTTATCGCGAAGTTGCAAATTCTGGCCGCCTCCATGATGAGCGGACAAGGCGACGAATATAGCGAGGACATCCTACTTCTCGCAATTGCCGATCTGGAACGGCTGGCAGCCGACGCCGCCCCATCCGAAACCGAATAATTATTCAGAATTTCCCATAAGAAACAGGCGTAAACGGGTACACTCGGCGCATCCCCCTTTCGAGAAATGCGTCCATGATAAATTCCCCTTCGCCTGACCACGCCAAATCCGCGGAACATCGCCGCAAATGGATCCTGTTCGGCTCCGTTGCCATGCTGTTTATCAGCGGCGGCGGCATGTATCTGATCGTCGTCGCGCTCAAGGAAGTCGCGATGGAATTCGGCTGGCCCCGCGCGGTGCCGTCCTTTGCGTTTTCACTGCAATTCATCGGTTCGGGTTTCGGCGGCGTTTTGATGGGCTATATGCTGGACCGGTTCGGCTTCGGAATCCCGGCCCTGATCGGGTCGGTCATGATCGGTCTTGGCGCGATGCTGGTCAGTGGGATCGATTCGGCGTGGCAGCTCTATGTGATCTACGCGGTCATGTTTGGACTTGCCGGCCAGGGGAGCCTTGCCGCGCCCGCAATGGCCAATATCGCCCGATGGTATGACAAACGCCGCGGCCGCGCGGTTGGGATCGTTTCCAGTGGGCAGGCGCTGGCCGGCATCGCCTGGCCACCGATCTTTGGCCTGGTCATGGCCGCAATCGGCTGGCGCGACATGTTTTTCTGGTTCGGCGTGTTCGCCCTGTGCACGATGCTGCCGCTCTGCCTGATGGTACGCCACAAACCGCCCAGCTTGGCCGCGCCAAAGCTGGGGACGATGGCGGGCGAGGCATTGCACCAGAAATCGCCGGCAAAAGAGCAACCCATTACCAACGCCGCGCTTCAGGCCCGGCTTTGCTGCGCCATTTTCGGCTGCTGCGTCGCGATGGCATTGCCCCTGGGCCATCTTGTCGCCTTCGTGACCGATCGCGGCTATCCGATCCATAACGCGGTGCAGGTCCTGTCGGTCATGTTGATGGCGGCCTTCGTCAGCCGCGCGGTCCTGCTGGGCGCCCTCTCCGACCGGGTCGGCGGATTGCGGGCCCTGTTCGTCTTTTCGATCGTCCAGGCCACGACGCTGGCGACATTCACGGTGGTCCACGATCTTTTATCGCTCTATGTCCTGGCGGGCGCTTTCGGGCTTGGCTATGGCGGCTTGTTCCCGATCTATTCGGTGGTCATCCGCGATCATCTGCCGATCAACGAGATCGGCCGGCGTACGGGGGTCATCTTCCTGTTTGGCGCGGTCGCCATGGGTTTGGGCAGCTGGATGGGCGGCTATCTGTTTGATCTGACCGGCGCATACACCCTGCCCTTCCTGATCGGCGCCGGGTTCAATCTGGTAAATCTCGTGATCGTTTCCCAACTGATATACAAACTCCGGTTCTTTTTACCGGGGCGGAACGCGCCAAATCCCGCCTGAAGACGTAGTTGAGAAGGAGTGATTGCAATCGAGGACAGCGGCCACACCGATATGGAGCACGGCCTGAAAGCGGCGGCGCTGGTCAGATTGAAGGCGGCGGAACTGTGCCCCGGCGATGTTGGTGGCTGCTTTCCGCATCATGGGATCCGGCCCTATCTTCGGCTGTTCGGCATGGTGGGCGGCCCGGGGAGGAATGAGGCGTTTTTCATGGACGCCCTGACGGCGGCGGCGCGTGACAAACCCGACCCACGGCGCATTCTGATTTCGGGTTCCGCCGACGATTCCATGTATGCGCTGGCGCGGCGCGCCGTCCCCGCCGGAGCGATTACCCTGCTCGACCGTTGCGGATTGCCGCTATATCTGTGCCGCCGCCTGGCGGACCGAAACGCCGAACCCATCGAGACCATCGCCTGCGATATCTTTGATTACGCTTCCCAGGGCAATTTCCATATTGTTTGCAGCGACGCTTTTTTTTGCCAGATTCCGTTATCGCGCCACGCGGCGCTTATGGACATTTGGCGGCGGGCGCTGTCTCCGGACGGACAGGTGATCACAACCACACGGATCGATCCGAATTCGCCCGACGAAGGTCTTGCCCGTTCTCCCGCCCAGATTGCGGCATTCCGTGACAGGGTTCTGGAAAATGCCCGGCCGTGGCGACACGCGATCGATTTGTCGCTCGATGAGATCGCTGATCTGGCGGAACGCCATGCAAGCCTCATCCGGCTCCACAATCCCCGATCCAGGGAAGAGCTGACAGACCTGTTTGAATCCGGCGGATTTCGGATTGATCGCCTCAACCTGACCGAACAATCGCGGTCGGCGCGCGCGGTCTCGGACCAGGACCGGATCGCTTTTTATGCGGAAATCGTCGCGACGCGCCTATAGCTCCAACTCGGACCGGAAATCCTCGAACTTGCCGCTCGCGGCGCGCGGAATTTCGTCGAGATACACGTACCGAAGACCAAACGGATGACCGAGCGAGTGCTGGTACATCTCGGTCAAGGCGGCTTCCTCGTCCGCGGTCAAGGGACGCTCGACCACCAGATTGACCAGAATTTCCATCTCGCTGACCTGCACCAGTTGGGATTGCCGCACCGGCGCGATGCGCGACGCCCGATTGGCGCCGAAGCGGGGCCAGATATACGCACCGGACGGAAGCCTTACCCGGTTGCGCGTGCGCCCGAGCACGCGGCGCAACACCGGCAGACCCCGCCCGCAGGGGCAGGGCTCTCCCATCTCGGCGTAGTCGCCGATTTCATAGCGGATCAGCGGCATGGCGAAATTATGCAGATCACTGATCACCACGCGGCCAATTTCGCCGGGGTCACACGCCCGGCCGGTCTCATCCAGAATTTCCACCAGCAGGCTTTCCGACTGAATATGCAAACGCCCGTGTTCAGGGCATTGCAGGGCGATGGAGCCGATTTCCTTGGCGCTATAGGAATTGACCACGGGCACCCCCCAATGGCGTTCGCAATCTTCCTTCGTTGACGGATCGAGCACTTCGGACATGGTCGCGACCTGCCGCAGGCCGGGGATGCGTTCATCCCGGTCCAGGCTGTGGCGGACAAGGGCCGCAAGATTGGTGGGGTATGTCAGCAGGTATGCCGGCGCGTGACCGACCAGCCAGTCGAATTGTTCATCGACCGGTTTGTCGATTGCCAACACCATCATGGGTCCGGAAATATAGCCCGGCGCCCAGCCGGTCGGCTCGCCGGTTGTCCCGGACTGGATGATTTCGATGGCGCAGGTCTTGGCGCTGAAATCGCGCCCAGCCCAATCGTGATAGCGCAGCGTCACCGCATCGGAAAACAGGCGCGTGACCATGGTGATCTTTGCCGTGACCGGCCGGCCGGTCGAACCGGAACTGGTGGCGTCGATGACCGGAGCGTGCGACTTGGGCAGGGCGGTGCTGTATAATTCCGATCCCGCCCGTTGCAGATCCGCGCGGCGTAAAATGGGGATATCGCGCCAGCGATCCAGGGTCAGATCGCCGGGCAGAATCCCCAACAGGCAATCGAGCCGGTTCTTGTAAAAGGGAACGGTTCGGACGGCATGGCCCGCGAGCTGTTCCAGCTGGCGCATCTGATTTTTTTCGAGCGCGGCTGACGCCCACCACTGGCTTTCGTCAAGCTGGCGGGCCAGGGCGAACATGCGCGCCGCGGGGCCATCGGGCAGCGCCGGCCAGATCATGCCCGAAATGGCGGATTCGGGAATTTCCGATCGATTCATATTGAACTCTTGAGCGTCATAATCCCGGATATTACCCCGGACAGGCAGGAAATTACAAAATTCCGCGATCATCCGCCGCGCTGGGCTTTGCCGGGCCGCCCGATTATCATGACCGCCTGAAGGAGAATTCAGGGGTGCGACCGAACGTGAATTCCGGTTTCGAGTCAGATCAGTGGTATGCGGTGGGCGGCTCGGCCGCGCTTGCCGCCGGACGCCTGATGCCGGCCACGGTGCTGGAGTCCGAACTGGTGGTCTGGCGCGATTCCGGGGGGACGGTTCACGCCTGGCATAATCGCTGCATCCACCGGGGTTTGCGCATGACGCTGGGTTTCGTTGACGGCGACACCCTGGCATGCCGCTATCATGGTTGGCGCTATGGCGCGGGCGGCAAATGCAAAGTCATTCCGGCCCATCCCGGGATGATTCCGCCGGATGATTTTCAGATCCCCGCTTACGCCGTCTGCGAACATGCGGGCCTGATATGGGCGTCGATCGGCGCGGCCGGAGATTCCGTGGATTTCGACGGGCCCGGCGAACATTTGCGGTTCTGCCGTGATCTTGTGGTCCGGCGAGCCCCGGAACGTGTATCGGCGTTGGCGAAACGCGCCATATTCCGGCCTTACGGCGACGGCGAAGACGACTTGATTTATGAACACAGGGAAATTGCGCCCTCGGTTATCAGGATCGACGCCCGGTCGGGCGGCGACACCGCCACCATCATGCTCGCCATCCAGCCGATCACGGCGGACCGGACCGGAGTGCATGTTCTCGCGGGCGGCGAAACCACGGACGAGAGACTTCACTATGCCGCCTGGGCGCGGCGGCTGCGCTGGTTCATGGAAAACCCCGATGCGGCGAATTCGTCATGGAATCCTTTGTCGATTGATCATTCATGACCAGATCCGGCGACAGGGCGGCGCTGAACGGCTGGCAGGTCATCGGCCGGATAGAGGATATCCCGCCCGGCCGGACCCGGTCCACGCGGCTGCTGGGCCAGGACATCATCGCACGGCGGGATCCGGGCGGAACGGTGTCCGTTACCGAGGCGGATAACGGCAACCGATCGCTACCCGTTCAGGAACGCTATGGCCATGTCTGGACCAGCCTGGGGACGCCGGAACGCGATCTGCTCGACATGCCCGAATTCGCCGAGGAGGGCCGCCGTCTGATCACATGTGGCGGGATCACGGTGCGCACGTCGCCCTTGCGGATCGTGGAAAATTTCCTCGACCTGGCCCATTTTCCCTATGTCCATACGGATATTCTCGGAGCCGAGCCGCAGACCGGCGTTGAGGATTACAAGGTCGAAGTTCGCCAACCCGAGGACGAAATCTGGGCCACCGAATGCCGCTTCTTCCAGCCCCAGGCGGCCAAATCGGCCAGCGGCGGCCAGATCAGCGACTATATGTACCGGGTGACCTCGCCCTTCGTGACGATCCTGTACAAGACCTGCCCGATCCGCGACGGCATGTGGGACCTGATCGGGCTTTTCGTGCAGCCCATGGACGAGGAGATCTGCGACGTCCATTCCTTCGTGCTGGTGTTCGACGAGGCAAATTCCGATGAGGCGATGCTCCATTTCCAGCAGATGATCTTCCTGCAGGACCGAAGCATCCTGGAAAACCAGCTTCCCGCGCGCCTCCCCCTGAACCCGCGCGACGAATGCGCGATCACGGCGGACCGGACATCATTGGTCTATCGCCGCTGGCTGCGCGACAAGGGGCTGAGCTTCGGGGCGATCCCATGATCCGGCTTTATGATTACGTGCTGTCGGGGAGCTGCTACAAAATCCGGTTGCTGTTGAACATTCTCCAGCTCGAGCATGAAAACGTGCCGGTGGATTTTTATCCCGGGCGCGCCCACAAGGAGCCGGATTTCCTCGATCTCAACCCGCTGGGCCAGTTGCCGGTGCTGGAAGACGACGATGTGCGCCTGCGCGACGCCCAGGCGATCCTGATCTATCTCGCGGCGAAATATGACGGCGCGCGCGCCTGGTTCCCCGACAATGCCGCGTCTCAGGGCGACATCGCCATGTGGCTTTCCTTCGCCGGGGGCGAAATCATGAATTCATCCGCCGCCCGGCTGCACGACATGCTGGGCTATGATCTGGATATCGCAAAGGCCCGGGCGGCGGCCCATGACGCCTTCCGTGTCCTGGATG
>CALGIA010000507.1 GCA_937916005.1 uncultured Rhodospirillaceae bacterium | reverse complement strand
GCCCGGCCACACCGTCGCAAACATCGTGCATATGGTGATCGGCGAGGTTATCGGCGTGCATATCCGCGACGAATTCGTCGGCGAGGACGGCAAGCTGGACATGCTGAAAATCCGCCCGCTCGCCCGCATGGGATATTTCGACTACACCAGCGTGGAGTCCATCTTTGAAATGGCGCCGGGCGAGGACGGGCGCGAAGCCCAGCGCCGCAAGGGGCTGGGCGGCGAGGCCGTCGGCAAACAGGCGGCCGAATAAACCCGTGGCGAAAAAAATCACGCTCACCGCCGAAGACGGTCATAAGCTGGATGGCTGGCGGGCCGACCCGACCGGCCCTGAAGGCGCGGCGAAAGGCGGCGTCGTCATATTGCAGGCCATTTATGGGCTGACCGATCATCTCGGCGATGTCTGCGACATGTATGCGGCGCGTGGCTATTCGGCCATCGCGCCGGCGCTGTATGACCGGACGGGAAAGAACCAGGTGTTCCGGTATGATGATTCAGGCCGGGACTCGGGATACACGCTGCGGGAGACTCTGGCGGAGGAAACCGTCAAGCTGGACGTGGCGGCCTGCGTGGCGGCTTTAAAACCGAACGGCAAGGTTGCCGTCTCGGGTTTCTGCACCGGCGGAAGCTGGGCCTGGGTGATGGCGGCGGGGCTGAAGGGGCTCGACGCGGCGGTGATATTTTACGGCAGCGATCTGTATGAGCTGCGCAATCTGAACCCGCAAATTCCGACGCTTCTTCATTACGGGGATTCGGACCACATCGTGCCCCTGCCCCATGTCACCGAAATCCATGATCTGCACCCGGATTTGCCGTTGCAGATTTATCCCGGCCAGGGCCATGCGTTCTTCAATCCGGAACAGAACCCCGACAGCGCCGATTCCGCCGCGCTGGCCTTCGAGCGGACAATCGAATTCCTGGATTCACAATTCTCATAACAGATCGGAAATCACCCCCATGAGCGACCCGCAACCCCCACAGCAAGGCGTCCGCCGCATCGTCACCGAAGTACGCGCCAACGGAAAATCCGCCATCGTGGAGGATGGCCCGACACCGGCAATCATAACCGTGCCGGAACGTCCGGGCTATGTGGTCAGCAATGTCTGGGTTACCACCCCGACGCCGGCTCCCATCGGCCAACCGGATGCCAGCCTCGGACATAGCGGTATCCTGCCGCCGAAGAACGGCACCATTTTGCGGGTGATCGAATACCCGCCCGAACCCGCGACCAAGGAAGAGTTCGACGCCATGGCGCGGGCCACCTTCAAAACGATCTACGGCGATATCGAACATGCGCCGGGCGAAGGCTCCCATGGGGGGATGCACACCACGGAAACCGTGGATTACGCGATCTGCCTGTCGGGCGAGATCACTGCCGTGATGGATGAGAATGAAACCGTGATGAAGGCGGGCGATATCCTGATCCAGCGCGGCACGGCCCATGCCTGGGCCAACCGGTCCGGCAAGCCGGCCAGCATCGCCTTCGTGCTGATCGACGGGAAATTCTAGGAATTTGGAATACCCCGGGACGTGACCGGGATGATCGAGCCCGGGCGGGCCGGGAAAATCCCGACGACGAGAACTCGCTGTTCCATGACGACCGGCGCCGAAAATCCATGAATCGGCTGATTCCGGGGTGTCAAAAGCGGAATTTTAGAATAACATCGTGCCACGATCTGATTTTAAATACGAAACAGAACTAATTTTGTTCAATTGGGAGGTTCGACTATGACATTCGGAAAGATTACCGCGGTCGCCGCTGGGCTGGCCGTGATACTGGCGGGGGCCACGGCGGTCTCGGCGCAAACGGTCAAGATGGCCGTGCCGTCATTCCTGACCGGCGCGGCCGCGCCGGCATTCGGCATTCCGGCACAAAGAGGTGCGGAATTGATCATTCGCGGCATCAATAATGGCGAACTGCCGGCTCCATACGACATAAAGGGCCTGGCGGGCCGCCAGATCGAAGCGATCTTTTATGACGAATCCGGTGGCGGCACCAAGCAGGTCACCGAGATGCGCAATAAAGTCCAGAAAGAGGGCATCGATGTACTCGCCGGCTATATTTCTTCGGGAACCTGCTCCGCGGTCGCCCGCGTCGCGGAAGAACTTAAACTGCTGACCATCCTGACGGTCTGCGGCACGCCCCGCGTGTTCGAGGAGCTCGTCCCCAATCCGAAATATGTTTTCCGGACCATGAACCACGGCACCGGCAACAACGTCTCGGCGGCCCATTATGTGACCAAAAAGCTGGGCGCCAAGGTCAAGGGCATGGTCGGCATCAACCAGAACTACGCCTGGGGCCAGGATTCATGGCGGGATTTCCATCTCGCGATGGCGGTACTGTCACCCAAGGTCAAAGTGGCCAGCAAGCAGCAATTCCCGAAACTCTTCTCGGGCCAGTACGGCGCGGAAATTTCCAGCCTGCTGCGCGCCAAGCAGAACCTGGTCCATTCCAGCTTCTGGGGCGGTGATCTTGAGGCATTCATCGGCCAGGCCAGCGCGCGCGGCCTGTTCAAGAAGAAAATGTTTGTCTTCACGGTCGGCGAAACCGTCGCCTACCGTCTTGGCAAGAAGTTCCCGCAGGGTCTGATGATCGGAACCCGTGGGCCATACGGCATGTATGCGGTCGACAACAAGAATCCGCTGAACGTGTGGTTCCAGCGGGAATACCGCAAAGCCTACAAGGAGCAGCCCTCGCAGCCGGGTTACCAGTATGCCCAGGGCATCCTTGGGGTCAAATACGCCTATGACAACGCGGCCAAGGCGAATGGCGGCAACTTCCCCAGCAAAGACCAGGTGATCAAGGCGCTTGAAGGCGCCACGTTCCCCTCGATCGCCGGCGAAGTCAAAATGGGCCTCAGCCACGGCCACCAGGGCCTCACCCCTGATATGTGGGGCGTCTCCGTATGGGACAAAAAACGCGGCGAGACAGTCGTCAAGGACGTCATTACGTTCCCCGCGTCCTGCATCATGCCTCCGGACGGCGTCAAATCCATCGACTGGCTCAAGGGCGGCATGAAAGGAGCCAAGTGCTAGGCTCCTGAGAATTGATCGGGAGCGGCCAGGGCCGCTCCCGATTTTCTTTTCCCGATCGCCTTTCCACGAAGCTCTGAACCCATCACACATCTCAATTTAACGAGGTAGTTCCCTTGAACCTGCAACTCCTTGCAGTAATAACCGTCGATGGCCTGGTCTATGCCTCCTACCTGTTCATGGTGGCGGTGGGTCTGACGGTCATTTTCGGCGTACAAAAAGTTCTCAACGTCACCCATGGCGCGTTTTACAGCTTTGGCGCCTATCTGGCCGCCCAGATGATCGGGCTCTATTACGGCGCGGATTGGCCCGCCTATGGTGGATTCGCCATCATTGTCCTGTCCGCGGTTTTCCTCGGCGTGGTTTTCGCCTTCCTGATCGAACGCGGTCTGCTCAAATATCTTTATCACCGCGATGAACACATCATCGTGCTGGCCACTTTCGCGGCGTTCCTGATGCTGGAAGACATTCAGATCCTGATCTGGGGCATGAACCCGTATCTCGCCTTCCAGCCAATGGCGGAGTTGGGAACCACGGACATTGCCGATCTGACCTTCGACAATTACAGCCTGTCGATGATCGCCCTTTCCTTCGTGATCGCGGCCGTCCTCTGGTACGCCCTCAAGCGAACCATCTGGGGCAAGATGCTGCTGGCGGTGATCTATGACCGGGAAGTCAGCCAGGCCATGGGAATCAACGTGACCGCCGTGTTCCTGGGAACCTTCATGATCGGCGCATTCCTGGGCGCCCTTGGCGGCGCCTATATCGCGCCGACAATCTCCGTACAGCCGGGTATCGGGGTCGAGGTCATCGTGCTGGCCTTTGCGGTCGTGGTCATTGGCGGCATGGGCAGCATCCCCGGCGCGCTGATCGGCTCCATCATTGTCGGCCTGTCCCGCGCCGCCGCGGTCCATATGCTTCCCGAAGTCGAACTCTTTGTCATCTACGCGATCATGGCGCTGGTCCTTGCAATCCGGCCGCAGGGCCTGTTCGCGCCGGTGCAGGCGAGAAAAATATGAAGGGCGTTTACGACAAGACATTCTGGGGACTTACGATCGGACTGGTCGCCGTCCTGCTCCTCAATTTATTCCTGGCCGACTGGCTACGCGGCATCGGGCTGCAATCACTGTCCCGAGGCATGGTCGCCCTTGGCCTGCTGGTCTTGTGGCGCACCGGGCTGGTGTCGTTCGGACACGCCCTGTTTTTCGGGTTCGGCGCCTATACGGCGGCATTGCTGCAACGGGTCGGCATCAACGATTTTTTTGTTCTGCTGCTTGCCGGAACAGCCAGCGCCGGGCTGTTGGCCTACGGGCTTGGCTTCCTGTTGCGCCGCTACCGGGCGATATATTTCGCCCTGTTGAACATGGCCTTTTCCATGATCCTGTGGGGCGTCATCGCCAAGCTTGAAGTCCTGGGATCAACCGACGGCATTGGCGTCAGACCGCCGTCATATCTGGGATTTGCCTTCGAAGGCGAAACCAACCAGATGATTCTGTTCGCGTTCACGGCGATCTTTACCTATCTGGTCGCGCTCGCGACCCATCTCTATCTGCGATCCACCCTGGGCCACCTGACCATGGCGGTTCGGGAGAACGAAATCCGGGTCGAATATCTCGGCTATTCCGTGGAACGCGCGATCCATCTGAAATACATCATTTCGGGTCTTGTGGCGGGATTCGGCGGCGTCGTCATGGCGTTCGCCGTGGGGCATGTGGACCCGGACTCAATGGCTTATTGGCCCGTATCGGGCGATTTCGTGTTCATCACCATTCTCAGCGGCAGCGGCAACGTGGCGGCGCCGATCATCGGCGCGGTGGTCTATGAGATGATCCGGTCCTACGCCTTTGAGTATTTCCCCCATGTCTGGCAATTGATCATGGGCGGTTCGTTGCTGTTGATCATCATGTTCCTGCCCGACGGGTTGTGGTCCCTGCTTGAGCGGACACGACGTAAAAAGAGCGTGGGCTGATATGACGAATGTTCTTCAGGTTACCGATCTTCACAAATCATTCGGCGGCGTCGTGGCGGCGGACAATATCAATATCTCTGTCGATGAGCAGGAAATCATCGGGATCATCGGCGCAAATGGCGCGGGGAAAACCACCTTCGTCAACATGGTCACGGGCTATATGCCGCCGACCTCAGGGGCGATCGTGTTCAAGGGGCAAAGCATAATTGGCCTGCAACCGCGCGACATCACCAAATTGGGACTCACCCGCACATTCCAGATCCCGCAGGTTTTCCTGTCGGAATCGGTCTTCGACAATCTGACCCTGGCCTATGGTATCGCGGAACAGAGCGGTATCGATCTGTTCAAGCCCCTGCATACCGAAAAGCGCGCGGCAACGGTGGATGCCCATCTGGAGCGTTACCAGATCAAGGAGTACCGCGACATGGCGGCCAGCGCCCTGCCCCAAGGCGTGCGCAAACTGCTCGACATCGCGATGGCCACAGTCCGCCGGCCAAGTCTGCTGATGCTCGACGAGCCCACCAGCGGAATCAGCGTCGAAGAAAAATTCAATATCATGGATATCATCATGAACGCCTTGAAGGTGGAAAACACCACCGTGCTGTTCATCGAACACGACATGGAAATCGTCGAAAGATACGTGTCGCGGGTCATCGCGTTTTATCAGGGTGAGGTCATCTGCGACGCGGATACCGCCACCGCCATGCAGAACCCCAAAGTCCGGGAATTCGTACTCGGCCAGGACAAATACAACGCCGAGGCTTCCGGGAATAATGGTCATGCTTAAAGTCACCGGACTTGACGTCAATATCGGCGCAACGCCAATTCTTCGCGGCATCGATATGGAAATTCCCTCGGGCTCCATGTGCGGGTTGATCGGGCGCAACGGCGCCGGGAAAACCACCCTGATGCGGGCGATCATGGGCGCCCTGAAGCCGGAACAGGGCAATATCCAGTTTGACAATTCAGAGCTGACGGCGACTCAACCCCATCACCGCGCCCATTTGGGCATTGGTTTCATGCCCGAAGACCGCCGCCTGGTCCCGGACCTGACGTCGGAAGAAAACATCATGCTGCCGGTCTGGGCCACCAAAATCGAAGGCGCGGAACAACGGCTAGAATGGATTTACGACCTGATGCCCGAGGTAAAGGAATTCCGCGATCGGGGCGCGACCCATCTGTCCGGCGGCCAACAGAAATTCGTCGCCTTCGCACGCGCCATAATGTGCGGCACCAAGCTGTTGCTGCTTGATGAGCCAAGCGAGGGTATTGCACCGGTCTTCGCCCAGCGCATGGTTGAGATCATGGCCGATCTGAAAAAGCAGGGTGAATCGGTGCTGGTCGCCGAATCGAACGACACCCATATCTCCCCCCTGCTCGACCACACATTCGTGATCGAACGCGGCAGCATCGTATCGACCTGATACGTTTTACGTGGATGCAGCGAGCGCGTCGGGAATGTCGGCGGCAATCATATCCCAATCCCCGGACACCGGCGTCAGCAGCATTCCGCCTTCCGATCGTTTTCCCGGGTGGTATTCCGCCCCGTCGAGACATGCGGAAAAACCGCCGGCCTCCCGGTGCATGAGCTGTCCGGCGGCATGATCCCAGGGCATGAGATTTCGGTAATAGGCGAAATGTATTTTGCCGGTGATGATTGACAGGTAATCCACCGCACAGCATTTGGTGTCGGTCACGCCCCTGAAGCGATCACTGAAAATTTTGTTGCGCCGAAGCCTGGCGCCCAACGACCCCGTCATATGTCCAATCGGCGCCGTATCTGCAACGCTGACGCGTGCGCCATCGACCCAGGCACCCTCCCCCGCGACCGCGGTCGCAATGGTTTTTTCGATCGGCCGGTAAATCCATCCCGCCCGGGTACGGCCATCCATCACGAGGGCGACGATGACGCCGAAATCGGTTTTACCGGCGGCGAAATTCCGGGTTCCATCCACCGGGTCGACGATCCACACCGGCACATCGCCGTTGATCCGGTGAAGCAGTTCCGAATTGTCCGCGACCGCTTCCTCACCCACCACCGTGGAGCCGGGCAAAAGCGCCTCAAGGCCCGTGGTCAATTCACGTTCGGCCGCCTGGTCCGCGACGGTGACAACGCTCCCCGGCTGCTTTTCCCAGGTGTCGTCCTTTCCCAGGCTGCGAAACCGCGGAACGATCTCCGCCTCGGCAACCTGGCGGATCAAATTGGAAACTTGTTCGATATCAGGAAACAATGATAATCCACCAACGACATACGCGATCAAACTCGGCCCGAAGCCTCCGCCTATATCTGGGTTGTCCGGAGGCCATGATCAACGCCTGGCAACATAAGAGCCCAAAAAAACCATGGCGGCCCGAAGGCCGCCATGGAATACGCATTTACTACGTGGAAGCAAAGCGGGATGATTACATCATTCCGCCCATGCCGCCCATGCCGCCCATATCGGGCATGGCGGGCATTCCGCCGCCGCCTTCAACAGGAGCTTCGGCAACCATGGCTTCCGTCGTGATCAACAGGCCCGCAATCGAAGCGGCGTCCTGGATTGTCGCTTTGACAACCTTGGCCGGGTCAATGATGCCGGCTTTGACCATGTCGGTGAAGATGCCGTTCTGGGCGTCATAACCGAAATTGGCGACTTTGCTTTCCATGATCTTGCCAACCACGATCGAGCCTTCAACGCCGGCGTTTTCGGCGATCTGACGGATCGGAGCCTGCAGCGCGCGACGAACGATGTCGATGCCGACCTGCTGGTCATGGTTATCGAGCTTGATCTTGTCGAGACACTTTGACGCCAGCAGAAGCGCAACGCCGCCACCGGGGACAATGCCTTCTTCAACCGCGGCCCGGGTGGAGTTCATGGCGTCATCAACGCGATCACGCCGTTCCTTCACCTCAACCTCGGTCGCGCCGCCGACGCGGATAACCGCGACGCCGCCCGCAAGCTTGGCCAGACGTTCCTGGAGCTTCTCACGGTCATAATCCGACGAAGTCTCTTCGACCTGCGCACGGATCTGGTTGCAACGGCCGGTGATGTCGGATTTCTTGCCGGCGCCATCGACGATGGTGGTCTCTTCCTTGGTGATCGACACCTTCTTGGCGGTGCCGAGCATGTCGAGCGTGACATTCTCGAGCTTGATGCCGAGATCCTCGGACACCACCTGACCACCGGTCAGCATTGCGATGTCTTCGAGCATGGCTTTGCGACGGTCACCGAAACCAGGCGCCTTCACGGCGGCGACCTTCAGGCCGCCACGCAGACGGTTGACCACCAGGGTTGCAAGGGCTTCGCCCTCAACGTCCTCGGCAATGATCAGCAGAGGACGGCTGGACTGCACGATGGATTCGAGCAGCGGCAGCATCGACTGGAGACCGGACAGCTTGCTTTCGTGCAGCAGGATGAACGGGTTTTCCATTTCCACGACCATTTTTTCCGCATTGGTCACGAAATACGGCGAGATGTAGCCGCGATCGAACTGCATACCCTCGACGACGTCGAGTTCCGTCTCGAGACTCTTG
>CALGIA010000506.1 GCA_937916005.1 uncultured Rhodospirillaceae bacterium | reverse complement strand
CCTACGGAAAACACTTCGTGACATGATCAATGCAAGAAACGCGCCAATCGGAATATTATCATAAGTATCGGAAATATATTGATTTTTACATTTTCATGGCGATCCAGAACCATCCAACCCGGCAATAATTGCCGGGTTGGATGGGCCGATATAGCTTAAATTAGGTCGAAATCGCCGATCTCTGAAAGCCGTTATCGCATGACCGAAAGCGCGCGCGTGACAACGTCTGCGACGGTCGGATAGTAAAGCGCTTCCAACGGCTTGCTGGTTGGGGCCGGCGCATCGGGTAGCGTCAGACGCGACGGGCGCGACTTGAAGGATGACGGTTCGATCGCCTCGGCGACGGCGGCGAGAATTTCTCCCGCCAGCCCGCAATTTTGCCATCCGTCATCAACCGCCAGGATTCGTCCGGTCCGTGTAACCGACGCGATCACCAGACCGTGATCTATGGGGTTGATGACGCGAAGATCAACGACTTCGGCAGATACGCCCTGGGTGGCTAGCTCGTCCGCGGCCTGTTCGCAAAGCCATGTCGCATAGCCGCTACCGACCAGGGTGATGTCATCGCCCTTGCGCAAAACGCGCGGTCCCTGGTCTTCAAGACGAAGTTCGGTGATGTCGCCCAAATGGTCACTGCGTTCATAGAGCCAGCGGTTGTCGATATAGAGTACTGGTTCGTCGCACATGACACTGGCGATCAGGAGATCGCGCGCATCCGCGGCAGTCGCGGGCATGACAACCCGCAGACCCGGAATATGTGCGAACCATGCATGCAGCGCCTGGGAGTGCTGTGCGCCCTGCTCCCCACCGCGATTGATGATGGCGCGGATGGTGATGGCCGGGCTCGTGCGTCCCCCCAGCATGTGAGCCCATTTGGCGGCCTGGTTGACGATCTGGTCGGTCGCCATCAGCATAAAATCCATCCTGGGATGGATGACGACCGGACGGTAACCACACAGTGAAGCTCCCAAAGCGGCTCCGGTGCAGGCCAGTTCGGAAACCGGCGTATCAATAACCCGGTCCTTGCCGAATTCCTTGTCCAAATCGTCCATCGTCGCGCCCACATACCACGGGCTCCAAAGTCCCTGGCCGATCGCGAAACAGTTCGAATGAGTGGACAGAAGATATTGAAATGCGTCGCGGATGCCTTGGGCATAGGAAGTCTGCCCCAGGCCGGCCCCGATGCTCGCGAGTGATCCGTCCATGTCAGCGCCCTCCGCTTGCCGGAGTGGGCGAGCCTGCGTAAACGAGATCCATCAGCGCCGAATTTTCCGGGTAGGGGGCTTCGAGGGCCCTGGCGGCGCAATCGTCCACATGATCACGGATGGCGTCCGCCATGGCGCCAGGTTCGTTTCCGCTCATGTCTCCGCGTGATGTCATCGCGGCGACAAGGCGCGCAACCGGGTCACGCCGTTTCCAGGCGGCAATTTCGGCGGTTGAACGGCGAATGCCCACATCGGTGTTTTCATCCGGTCCCACATGACCGCGCCAGCGATAGGTGACCGCTTCAAGATAACTTGGCCCTCCTCCGTTGCGTGCGGCCGTGATCATTTCGCCCGCAACCCGCGCCGTCCCGGCGACGTCATTGCCATCGATCACGGCGTGGGGGATGCCGTTCGCCTGGGCGAAACGCGCTGTGGAATCGCTGGGTTGGCGTTGGGAAATATCCATGTGGCTAGCGTAGAGATTGTTCTCGCATACAAACAGAACCGGCAGGTTCATCTGGCTGGCCAGATTAAGGGATTCGTGAACGACGCCTTCTTCCGCCGCGCCGTCGCCGAAATAGGACACGGCCACGGCGTCGCCCTTATCCATTTTGGCGGCTAGCGCCGCGCCGACCGCTACGGGAACCGTGGCCGCCACGATGGGGACCGACCCCATGAAGCCGACCTCGGGCGCAAAAAGATGCATCGACCCGCCCATGCCGCGTGAACATCCGTCGGCCCGGCCCAGGACTTCCGCGAATAGCTGGTAGATGTCGCCGCCGAGCGCAAGATAATGTCCATGGGACCGGTGCGCGCCGAATACCCTGTCGGCCGGGGTAAGGTGATGGGACACCGCGACCGGAATGGCCTCCTGGCCGATGGCCAAATGGACCGGGCAGACAACGTCGCCGCTTTCGACCAATTCACCAAGCCGTTCCTCGACTGCGCGGATGGTCAGCATACGATGTAGGAAACCCCGCAACCTGTCGTGGGGCCAGTCCGTGATATCGAGGGGGGCGTTGTGAAAGGCTGGATCGGCGAGGCTATCAAGCCCCTTTACCGCATATTCCGCATCATTTTCCGGCCCGGCGGGCTTTGTTGCCGGCGGGGTGAAATATTCCGACTCCGCGAGGTTTCCGAGCTTTGCCTGCAGCCCTTTTACTGTGGTGTCCCGTCCAGAGGCCATGAGTGATCAGCCTGCTTGCCGGTAGAAACCATGGATCAGGTCGCAGATCCGGTCCACTTCGCTGTCCGATAACGCCGTATGCATGGGCAGCATGAAGCAGCGTTCAAAGAATTTATCGGTCACCGGCATAGACTCAACGAAGCCCAGTTCGTGATGCATGTGCACGGCAGTCCCGCCCCATTGGATCAGCGTGCCCACGCCATTGTCGGTCAGAAACTGGCGTAGCGCGTCACGGCGTCCCGCCTCTATCTCGTAATTCTGATAAACGTCAAAATGGCGGGGATCGCCATCCGGACCGGGTGGCAAAGTGATGTCGTTAATTCCAGACAAGGCATTGTCGTACTTGCCGGCAATTTCGCGCCGGCGCTCCACATCCTTGTCATAGGTTTTGAATTTATGGAGCAGCACCGCGGCCTGGACATTGTCGAGCCGGCTATTGGTGCCCCATGCGATGACCCGGCCGGTTTCGTCGCGGCCATGATCGCGCAGCAGGCTGACTTCGCGGGCGATCCGGTCATCATTGGTCACAATCGCGCCGCCGTCGCCGAAGCTGCCGAGCACCTTTGCGGGGTAAAAGCTGAAGGTGCCGAACGCGCCGAACGTCCCGGCGCATTTTCCCTTGAATTTCGATCCCAATCCCTGGGCGGCATCCTCGACGATCAGCAGGTCATTCTGGTCGGCGATGGTCTGCAGCGCGTCCATGTCGCAGGTGCGCCCATTGAGCTGCACCGGCATGATCGCCGCCGTGCGGTCGGTGATTTTGCTTTCCACGGAAAACGGGTCGAGCATATGGTCGGGCGACATTTCCGCCAGCACCGGTTTTGCGCCGACCAGGTGAATTGACGCCGCCGAGGCGATATAGGTGTGCGATGGGACGATGACTTCGTCACCGGGGCCGATCCCCGCGGCCTTGAGGCCTAGAATAAGGGCATTGGTGCCGTCGGCGACGCCGAAGGCATATTTGACGCCGAGGTAATCGCGGAGATTCCCTTCGAATTCCTCGAGGTCCTTCTGCAGGATGAACGCACCGCGTCCCAAAACGTCGCGAAGAACCGACATGATCTTGTCTTCGTCACGTTTGAACATGGCGGGATAGTTGAAAAACGGGATTGCTGGCGCCGCGCTCATACTTTGTTCCTGTGATTTTTGGATGGCTAAAATTAGTCGCAATATGGATGTTAGGAATTTAGCGTTAAAAAAGCGTTGTCTGCCGGCCAGTAATCAGGCCGCAGTTTCCCGGAGATCGGGTACGGAATTGGCTGTTTTAAGCCGGATTTCCTTGGTCGTGGAGAATTTTATCCGGCCGTCGGCCCGGCGTTCGGTGACGTCAAACAGAATATTTTCAAGGAAACCGCAGCTTCGACGAGTCGATTTCAGAAACCCGGGATCAAGTATCAGGTGAAAATCGGCTCCGGTCTGGATCGTGCGTTGAAGTCCGCGCCGAAATTTTATGACCTGTGCGAACCCGGTCGGGAAATGTCGGAGTTGGCTATGGGAGAGCAGCTGAGTTGAGCCGGGCAGGTCAAATTCCTGGTATTTCCAGGTGGGTCGCCGATTATTCTCCGCGCCAATTGCAAAGTCCACAAAGGCAAACTCCTGCGGCGTGGCCATGGATTTAATGGCCGACGCCAAGTCGGTCGTGTCTGCTCCCTGTTGACCCGCGAAGCCCGCAACCGCATTGGCCATTAATTTGTCGTCGAGCACCCAGGTGGCCGGAATGCCATGTCCATCCAGCAATCCACAAAGCCGGCGAAAAGACGGATGGGAACCATCATCGATGGCGTTGGAAGGCCCCGCATTCACGGTGAGTAGAAAATTGATGGGCATGATCAATCCTGTTTTCGTCGCTCAGCCATGGCGCGCTGCAGCCTGGGGGTGGGCCAGGGTCGGAGCGTGAGATAGATTGCGCCGGCCGGCAAATTGGATTTCTGATTTATAGCGGTCCCACCAGATTTCCAGGCACAGCAGCGACCACGTCACGCTTGCCCATCTCTTGGCGTCCCAACCCGTGCCGCTCAGCAGATGGTCGATCTGGTTCCGGTCAAAATGTCCCATCGCATAGGAGCCGGGATCCAATACCCGTTCCATCAGCATCTCGTTCAAATCATCGCGCATCCAGCGCAATAGGGGAATTTCAAAACCGCGCTTGGGAGCGTTGACGATGTCATCGGGCAGCAACCTGGCGGCGACGGCGCGCAGCAAGGGCTTGGTGGAAGTCCCGGGCAGTTTGAGCGCTTCGGGAAGCCGGGCCGCGAATTCTATAAGCTCATGATCCAGGAACGGCGACCGGGCCTCCAGCGAATGGGCCATGCTGGCCATATCCATTTTCACAAGATGGGCGTCGCCGAGAAGATGACGGAAATCGCGTAACAGCATCGCATCCACCGCGCCGAGATCCGCAACCTGTCCATCATCTTCGGCGATATGACGCATCGCCGATAAAAGTTGCGGAACCGCCAGGCTTTGGGAAGGGGCGTACAGACGCGCCTTGTCTGTTTCGGTGAGCAAATCGGCCGTCAGGATGGAATAGCTTTCATGGTCGTCGCATCCCATGGAGCGCAGCGTGCGATGGATGAACTGATAGGCAGAACGGCCGTTCCGGGCCGGCGGCAGGATTTTGGCCAGCATGGCGAACAGACCGCGACCGGCGGATATTCCCATGTGGTTCATCAGGGCGATGCGCCGCGCCGCGATGAAATGACGATAGCCGCAAAAGACTTCATCGGCCCCGTCGCCATTGAGAACGACCCTCATACTCTTGCTCGCCGCTTCCGAGATGGCATAGGACGGCATCGCGGACGAGTCGGCGAAAGGTTCGTCATACTGGTTGATGATTTTTGTAAAATTGTCGCCCAAACGCGCTTCCAGAAGCAGTTCGGTATGATCGGTTCCGTATCTTTGCGCCACCTGGGCGGCCAGCGGACGTTCGTCGAACTCATCCTCGTTGAACCCGACCGAATAGGTTTTCAACGGCGCATTCAGCATCTCGGACGCGATCGCGGTCACAAGGCCGCTATCGATGCCTCCGGACAGGAAACACCCCACCGGCACGTCGCTGCGCAGCCGAAGCCGTACGGAATCCCGCAACAGCCGTAAAATCTCGTCCTCGGCCTCGGTGGCGGTGATTTGTAGTTTCGGGAGGTATTCGGGTGACCAGTAGCGCGTTTGACCCATGGTTCCATCATGGTCACGGACCAGAAACGTTGCGGCGGGAACCCGCGAAATACCGCGATAGACCGTTTCCGGACCCGGAATGGTTCCAAAAGACATGTAATCATGGATACCCTGGGTACGAACCTCCAGATCAACGCCCGGAACCGGGAAAAGAGCCTTCATTTCCGACGCGAAAGCCAAACCACCGGGGATTGGCGCATAAAACAGCGGTTTTTTCCCCGCCCGGTCCCGCGTCAGGAGCAGTTTTCGGTTTTTTTCGTCCCACAGGGCGATCGCGAACATGCCGCGCAATCTGGTGACGAAATCATCGCCATATTCCTCGTAGAGATGGGGGATGACTTCCGTGTCGGAGGCGCCGCGCAGGACATGCCCCTTGGCCCGCAACTCGTCGCGCAACTCAACATAATTGTAAATTTCGCCGTTCAGAACGACCCAGATGGAGCCGTCTTCGTTGCTCATGGGCTGATTGCCGGCTTCGCTGAGATCGATAATCGACAGTCTGGCATGGCCGAGCACGCACCCGCGACCGCTCCAGACCCCATTGTGATCGGGTCCGCGATGACGGATCCGGTCGAGCATCTGATGGGTCAGCGGTTCCTGGCTGGATGCGTCAGGATGAATAATTCCGGCGATGCCGCACATGAACACGATCCAAAAGTTGCACCCGCCCGTATTTCAGAGGCGTAAATGCTGGACCGTCAGAATTGGCGGGAACCGTTTAAGTTTAAGTTAATGTTTAGCCGATAGCGTTAATCATTGATTGATAACGTTGCCAATCCGCCGGAATGCCCGGCGTAGGGGTTCGCTACGCCGAACAGGATATCTCAGTGTGACCGAGCTTGAACTGACGCGAACCCAATATCTCGAACTCGAAAAACTGTGCCAAGGCGCGTTTCAACCCGTTACCGGGTTCATGACCGAAGACGAGTTTCTCTCCGTTTCCAACTCCATGCGGCTGCCCGATGGGCAGGTGTTCCCATTGCCGATCGTTCTTCAACTGTCGGCTGATGCGGCGGATCGGATAAAGGGATTGTCCCGGGTGTCGCTGTTGTTTGATGGCGTTGACGTGGGCGAACTTTCGCCGCTAAGCCAATATCGTCCGGACATGGCTGCTTCCGCCCGGAAAATTTACGGTACCGACGAACGCGTCCATCCCGGCGTGCGATTTTTCATGGATGCGGGTGATGTGTTTGTCGGCGGACCGGTGCGACTGAAAGATCGAAGCCAGCTCGATTTTTCGGAATGGGATCTTACGCCTGTGCAAACACGATCGATATTTCAGGAACGGGGCTGGACCGCCGTGGCGGGATTCCAAACCCGAAATATTCCCCATCGTGGGCA
>CALGIA010000505.1 GCA_937916005.1 uncultured Rhodospirillaceae bacterium | reverse complement strand
GGACGTCTATATCACCACCGAGGTCGGCCAGCACCAGATGTGGGCGGCCCAGTATTTCAAGTTCGATGCGCCCAACCGCTGGATGACGTCCGGCGGGCTTGGCACCATGGGCTATGGGTTTCCCGCCGCGATCGGCGTTCAGGTTGCTCATCCCAAGTCGCTGGTCATCGATATCTCGGGCGAGGCGTCCTTCATGATGAACATGCAGGAAATGTCGACCGCCGCCCAGTATCAGCTGCCCGTCAAGGTGTTCATCATCAATAACCAGTGGATGGGCATGGTCCGCCAATGGCAGGAATTGCTACATGGCGGCCGCTATTCGGAAAGCTATACGGCGGCGCTGCCTGATTTCATAAAACTTGCCGAATCCTTCGGCTGGACCGGCATGCGGGCCACCAAGGCCAGCGAGGTCGACGATGTGATCGACCGGATGATCGCAACAAAAGGCCCGGTAATCGCCGACATCGCGGTTGATGAGACCGCGAACTGTTTCCCGATGATCCCGTCGGGGGCGGCCCATAACCAGATGCTGTTGGGACCGGAAGATCAGCTTGTTGAAGGTTCGGTTTCAGAAGACGGCATGGTGCTGGTCTAATCACGCTTAAAGACGGAGCAAATCCCTTGGCGGAAATAGAACGGCATACGATCTCCGTGATGGTCGATAACGAAGCCGGCGTGCTGGCCCGGGTGGTCGGCCTGTTTTCGGGGCGCGGCTATAACATCGAAAGCCTGACCGTGGCCGAGATCGATACGGGCAACGCCCAGTCGCGCATCTCGATCGTGACCTCCGGCACCCCCATGATCATCGAACAGATCAAGGCCCAGCTCCTCCGCCTGGTGCCGGTCAGCAAGGTTGTCGACCTCACCGAGGAGGGCGCCTTTGTCGGACGGGAGCTGGCGCTGATAAAAGTACGGGGCGACGGCGAAAAACGGGTGGAGTCACTGCGCATCGCGGATATATTCCGTGCGCGCGCCATCGACAGCACTCACGATTCCTTCGTATTCGAAATTTCCGGCTCGACCGAAAAGATCGACGCCTTTATCGATTTGATGAAACCATTGGGACTGATCGACATTTCGCGTACCGGCGTGGTTGCTATCGCGCGCGGACGTGAAGGTATCTAGAACTTATCTAATTTGGAGCCGCGCCAAGGGAGCGCCGCCAGAAGAAAGAGGAATAACATGCGTGTCTATTACGACCGGGATGCCGACGTAAACCTGATCAAGGACAAGAAGGTCGCCATTATCGGCTATGGCAGCCAGGGTCATGCCCATGCCAATAATCTGAACGATTCCGGCGCCAAGAACGTCGTGGTCGGTCTACGGAAAGGCTCGTCCAGCATCGCCAAGGCTGAAAATGCCGGGCTCAAGGTGATGCCGACGGCGGAGGCAGCCGCCTGGGCCGACGTGGCGATGATCCTCACGCCTGATGAACTTCAGGCCGATCTGTATACGGATGATCTCCGGGACAATCTGAAGCAGGGCGCGGCGCTTGCCTTCGCCCATGGGCTGGCGGTCCATTTCCGGCTGATCGAACCGCGCCCCGATCTGGACGTGTTCATGGTCGCGCCCAAGGGGCCGGGCCATACGGTGCGATCTGAATATCAGGGCGGCGGCGGCGTGCCCTGCCTGATCGCCGTGCACCAGAACGCATCGGGCAAGGCCACGGAAATCGGGCTGTCCTATGCATCGGCCATCGGCGGCGGGCGCGCGGGCATCATCGAAACCTCCTTCCGCGAGGAATGCGAAACCGATCTGTTCGGCGAACAATCCGTGCTCTGTGGCGGGCTGACCGCGCTGATCACCGCCGGGTTTGAAACCCTGGTCGAAGCTGGCTACGCGCCGGAGATGGCCTATTTCGAATGCCTGCATGAGGTAAAGTTGATCGTCGATCTGATCTATGAGGGCGGCATCGCGAATATGCGCTACTCGATTTCCAATACGGCGGAATATGGCGATCTGACCCGCGGCCCCCGGCTGATCAATGACGGCGTGAAGGCCGAAATGAAAAAGATCCTGGAGGAAATCCAGTCGGGCCAGTTTACCCGCGACTGGGTGCTGGAAAACAAGGCCAGCCAGGCCAGTTTCAAGGCTCTGCGCCAGCGTGGCGCCGAACATCAGATCGAGGAAGTCGGCGCAAAGCTGCGCGCCATGATGCCCTGGATCAAGGATCGCGCCCTGGTCGATAAAAGCAAGAACTGACCGGTCGCGCATGACGCGATGAATTTCGGGGCGGAATCCTTCATGGGTTCCGCCCCTTTTTTTCGTCGAAACCGAGAAAAAGCTACAAAATCATTGCCCTAACACCCATATTTATCGTAGTGATGTTAACCATTGTCACGCAAACTGTACGCGCGTGAGGTTTGGTGTGTTCCATCAGAGACGAGATCCAAGAAAGTCGATCATGGCGAAGATATATTCATTGATGTGCGGGAAACACGCCGACCGGTCCCGGTCGGCGGCTGCCCATGCGCGCGCAATGCTTCGCCTGTCTCGTTGGTCAATTTCGGGTGACGAGGTTCTGCGACTTAGACGCCCCTGATCCGCCCGTCCATTCGGCACGGCAGTTCAGGGGAGTGACGAAAATTCTAAGTTTCTCAACCCTTCAGGTAAAAGGAGCTCGAAATGAGCACCGATTCGAACCGAGTCATCATCTTCGACACCACATTGCGCGACGGCGAGCAATCTCCGGGCGCTTCCATGAATCTGGACGAAAAACTGCGCATCGCCGAAATGCTGGAAGAACTCGGCGTTGACGTGATCGAAGCCGGATTTCCCATCGCATCCAATGGCGATTTCGAGGCCGTCAGCGGCGTGGCCAAGCTGGTCAAGGAGCCCATTGTCTGCGCCTTGGCCCGGTCGGGCCGCCCCGACATCGAACGCGCCGCCGAGGCATTGAAGCCCGCCAGGCGACCGCGCATCCATACTTTCATCGCCACAAGCCCGCTGCACATGAAGTACAAGCTGCAGATGGAGCCGGAGGAAGTCTACCAGCAGGTCGTCGACAGCGTGACCCTCGCGCGCAATTTTACCGACGATGTGGACTGGTCGCCGGAAGACGGCTCGCGTACCGATCACGACTTCCTGTGCCGCGTGGTCGAGGCCGCGATCAATGCCGGCGCGACCTGCATCAACCTGCCCGATACGGTGGGCTATGCGGTGCCGGAAGAGTTCGCGGCGCTGATTACCATGCTGCGCGACCGGGTGCCCAACAGCGACAAGGCAATTTTTTCTGCCCATTGTCACAATGATTTGGGGCTGGCGGTGGCGAATTCCCTGGCCGCGGTAACCGCTGGCGCGCGTCAGGTCGAATGCACCATCAATGGGCTCGGCGAACGGGCCGGCAACGCCGCGCTGGAAGAAATCGTCATGGCGTTAAAGACCCGCCAGGACATCCTGCCCTATGAAACCGGCATAAATACCGCGGTAATCACCCGTATTTCCAAGCTGGTCTCGACCATCACCGGTTTCTCGGTTCAGCCCAATAAAGCCATCGTGGGGGCCAATGCGTTCGCCCATGAGGCGGGGATTCACCAAGACGGGGTCCTCAAACATGCCGGCACCTATGAGATCATGACCCCGGAATCGGTAGGATTGCGCCAATCCAACCTGGTTATGGGAAAACACTCCGGTCGCCATGCCTTTAGGGAAAAAATTAAGGATTTAGGTTACCAAATAGGTGAGAACGCGGTGCAAGACGCGTTTCGGCGGTTTAAGGACCTCGCCGATAAGAAGAAAGACATCTTCGACGAGGACATCATCGCCCTGATCGATGATGAGGTTATTCGCGAAAATGACCGGATTCGATTTGTTTCCTTGCAGGTAATCTGCGGTTCGGTTGGGCCGCAAACGGCGGAGTTGGAATTGCTGGTTGATGATGATCAACGCAAAACGAAAGCGTCGGGGGACGGCCCCGTCGATGCAACCTTCAATGCCATCAAGGAATTGTTTCCGCATGAGGCCACGCTGCAGCTCTATCAGGTCCATGCGGTGACCGAGGGAACCGACGCGCAAGCCGAGGTAACCGTGCGGCTCGAAGAAGACGGCAAGACAGTAAACGGCCAGGGCGCCGACACCGATACATTGGTGGCCTCTGCCCGGGCCTATGTGAATGCGTTAAATAAGTTGCTGGTGAAACGGGAAAAATCGGCTCCGGCGGCGTTGTCCGCCTGATCCGGTTCCGTCATCCGGTTTTTGGTGCGCGGCGGGGAACCGCCAAACACAGGATTGGTCAGAAAAGTTGAGCGAGGGAATATGTTTTCGAAGCTTCTAGGGCTTCTTTCCGCAGACATGGCGATTGATTTGGGGACAGCCAACACCTTGGTTTACGTCAAGGGGCGTGGGATCGTTCTGAATGAGCCGTCGGTCGTGGCAATAGCCACCGTAAAGGGCAAAAAACAAGTACTGGCAGTTGGTGACGAGGCGAAGATGATGTTGGGGCGCACCCCCGGCAATATCGAAGCCATCCGGCCGCTGCGAGACGGTGTGATCGCCGATTTTGAAATCGCGGAAGAAATGATCAAGCATTTCATTCGCAAGGTGCATAACCGGCGCAGCTTCGCCAGCCCGCAGGTCATCGTCTGCGTGCCGTCAGGCTCCACGGCGGTGGAACGGCGCGCCATTCAGGAATCGGCGGAAAGCGCGGGTGCGCGCCGGGTCTTCCTGATCGAGGAACCGATGGCGGCGGCGATCGGCGCCGGATTGCCGGTCACCGAACCGACCGGGTCCATGGTGGTCGATATCGGCGGCGGCACGACGGAAGTCGCGGTCCTGTCCCTTGGCGGTATTGTCTATTCGCGCAGCGTGCGGGTCGGCGGTGACAAGATGGACGAAGCGATCATTGCCTATATCCGCCGCAACCATAATCTTCTGGTGGGTGAAGGCAGCGCCGAACGCATCAAGAAACAGATCGGATCGGCCTGCGTGCCGGCCGACGGCGATGGCGACGTCATGGAGATCAAGGGGCGCGACCTGATGAATGGCGTGCCCAAGGAACTGGTCATCAGCGAACGCCAGATCGCCGAAAGCCTGGCCGAGCCTGTGTCGTCAATCATCGAGGCGGTCAAGGTCGCGCTGGAACACACCGCGCCCGAACTCGCCGCCGATATCGTCGATAAGGGCATTGTGCTGACCGGCGGCGGCGCCTTGCTGGGCAATATCGATCTGGTGTTGCGCCACGCCACCGGCTTGCCGGTTACTTTGGCGGAGGAGCCGCTGTCGTGCGTCGCGCTCGGAACCGGACGGTGCCTCGAGGAGATGAAGACTCTTCGCAATGTCCTGACTACGATGTATTGAGCCCTGGTCGGGACGGGGAAGGAATGGAAAGCCGGTAGGCTTCAATTTCGGCGGGGGCTTCCCATATACGAACGGTGCGAATGAATTTAACCGGTTATTAACCGGAACTGGCCGATCTATCGGATGCGCGCAGACGACTGTATGGCGCGGGAAGCGGAGGAAAGTTGAAACATCGTGCTGGAAACGTAATCCGGCTCGCGGTCCCACTTCGGGCGCTGACCCAGCGCTTTGCCTTCCTGCTCCTGATTTTTGCGGCTTTCGGCATGATGTTGCTTGGTAAAGCCGAAAACGTGATGATGGAACGGCTTCGCGCCGGTGTCGTCGATGTGGTCGCGCCAATCCTCGATATTGCCTCCCACCCCGCCGCGACCGTGTCCGACTGGATCGAAAATGTCCGTCAGCTCGTCGATCTGCGCGGCGAGAACCAGAGACTGCGCGCCCAGAACGCTCAGCTGTTGAAATGGCAGGCCGCCGCGCGCAACCTGGCCGCTGAAAATGTCGCGTTCAAGAAACTACTCCGGTTTGCCCCCCAGCCCCGGTCGCAATATGCCACGGCGCGGGTCATCGCGGCCTCGGGCGGCGTGTTCGTGCGCTCGGTCCTGGTGAACGCGGGCAAGCGGGATGGTCTCGCCAAGGGGCAGGCGGTTATCACCGGCGACGGGCTTGCCGGGCGGGTCGTTTCGGTTGGGGCGGGTTCCGCCCGGGTTCTGCTGATTACCGATCTCAATTCACGCATTCCCGTACTGTTCGAGGGCTCCCGGCGGCGCGCCATTCTCGCCGGCGACAATTCGGATACGCCCCGGCTGGTCTTTCTCAAGCGCCGCGGCCGGATTACACCTGGTGAACGCATTTTGACATCCGGACATGGCGGCGTCTTCCCGCCGGGCATTCCCATCGGCGTGGTTTCATCGGTCCATGATGGCGGCAACCGGGTGCTTCCTTTCGTGCGCGACGACTTGCTGGAATTTGTTCGCATTGTCGATTTCCACCCCGCGTCCCCGGAACATGAACAGGCAACCGCGCCGGCCGCGCCGGCGGCAGCGGTCGCTCCGGTCGCTCCGGTCGCACCGGCTAACAAGACTAAAAAAGCGCCGGCGCCGTGATCACTGTGCTGCAACGGCTTGACCAGGTGGCGCGCAGCCTTTGGCCTTTCGTGTTGAGCATGCTGCTGGTACTCGCGTCGGTATTGCCCCTTCAGCTGCCGGATTTTGGCCGGATTGCACCCAATTTTGCGGTCATGGCGACATTCTACTGGGCGATTTACCGGCCCGATCTGTTCCCGGGCCCGGCGGCATTTGTGCTGGGATTGTGGCTCGATCTGCTGACCGGCGCGCCCCTCGGAATCAATGCGCTGGTTCTTCTGCTGGTCCATTGGCTAACCCTGTCGCAGCGCCGTTTCTTTCAGGGCAAGTCATTCGGGGTTGTCTGGTGGGCGTTCGCGCTGACTCTCAGCGGTGCGATGTTTTTGTTCTGGATGCTGTCGGCGGCCTATCATCTGACCTTGATCGACCCGTCTCCGGTGGTGTTTCAGCTTTTGCTGACCATTGCTTGCTTCCCGTTTATGACCTGGTTGCTGGCGCGCACCCAGCAGGTCGTGATGCGGCAGAGCTG
>CALGIA010000504.1 GCA_937916005.1 uncultured Rhodospirillaceae bacterium | reverse complement strand
GGCCCGCGCCGTGGGCAGGAATATTCCACAGGCAACGATCAGGGCCGCGAACCCGGCGATGGTGACAAATAGCCAGAAGAATCCACCGGTGGCGTCGTAAATCGCGCCAACCATGGGGACCGCCAACGCCGCCACGCCGAGGGACAGGACGAATTTCACGCCATAGACCCGGGCGTGCCAGCTCGACGGGCAATAGCGCGCGATCAACGTGTTTTCCGCCGGCAGACCGGTCGAGGTCAGCATCATCACCAGGGACGCCGCCGCGACCAGCGGCATCTCGGTCAGCAGGGCGGCGCATATGGCCGCCGGCGCCAGCACCGCATAGGTTCCCACATAAACCGTTTTCAGGGGAAAGCGGTCGGCGAGACGCCCGCCGAGAAGCTGGCCGACCATGGAAAAGCCCAGCGCCAGGGTCGTCAATCCGCTGATCCCGACCAACCCGGCCCAGGCGATCGAGGTGACGCGGATTTCAAACACCTTGGGGAGCCCTACCATGATGGCCTGGGCCATGATCCCGATGGACAACGCGGTGATCATCAATATGGCGAGCCCGCGGACCGCGTCGCGCCGGTCAACCCGGTACTCGGTCAGGGAATGTTCTTTCGGTCCACCGCTTTCCGTCGCGCCACGGCGGGTGGCGAGCAGCACCAACCCGGCAATGATGCTCAACACGCCGGGCAGGATAAACGCCCAATGCCAGCCGAGGAAAGCAATCGCGATCCCGGCGATGAGCGGCGCGGCGGCGATCCCCGCGCTGCCGCAAACCCCGTTGAGCCCCAGTGCGCGGCCGGGATTGGCCGCATTCGCCACCACGATTGCCGTGCCCACCGGATGATAAATCGATGCGAACAGCCCAATCGCCCCAAGCCCCACGGCCATGGCCATGGGGGAGTCGGCAAAACCGGTCGCCACGGCGCTTGCGCCGGTCCCGAGGAAAAAGATCACCAACATGCCCTGGGCGCTCCACCTGTCGCCGAGCCAGCCGGCGGGGAGCGCCGCCGCGCCGAACAAAATGAAGCCGGGCAGGGATAGCATCAACATCTCGCCATAGGGCAAACCGAATCCGTCTCCGAGCGCCAGCACCACGGTCGGATAGATCAGCATGAAAAGATGAGAGAAAAAATGCGCGCCATTGGCGTATGCCAATACGGATGAGGACAACACGGATGAGCCCGTCGCCCTTGCGGCGACTGTGGGATTCGCGGACACATCTGCGCCGGAAGGGTACGAAATATGATCGGACATGCTGCTGCGATCCATTCTGTCACCCGGCAATGGGTCTCACAAGGGGCGTGAAATCCAAGCCAAGCCCAGTATTAGAATTGTTCTATTGATCAATGGACTAAGGTATTTTTCAATCACATTATGGCCTTATTTTTGCCGCTAAACCGCCATTCCCGGCCGGTAAGATAAGATCATGAAAAGCCCCTCACACGGCAAATACCGACGCAAGTTTCATGGCGGTCCGGCGCACCACGATTTGCCGCGCACGGCCGATGATATCGATCTTGACCGGCTGGTCTGGGATCCCGCCTATCGACGCGCCGTCCGTCCGTTGATCGAGGCCGAGGATGAATGCGAGGACTCCGCGCCGGAATAGACCCGGTCCGGTCCGGCTGGACCGCGGCGCAAATCATGCAATTGCTGCCAAGATTGATGCGCCCGTCCTTGTGGTGGTGATATGAACGATTTACGGCGCAACGGACCCCTCAACCGAACGCTTCAGAAATATCGGCAGATAAAGCGCCGTGAATAATCCATAGCCGGCGATCCAGAATAAAGCGGCGGCAAAGAGAAATTCCGTGGCCGCTGTGAAAAACGGCGCGGCCACCCGCAGCAAAACCGCCAGGGTGACCAGTACATAGCACGCGGTTGTTCCCGGTCCGGCGATCAGATCGCGCCCGGCATGTCCCAGGCTGGCGCGTGTCATCACGGCAAGAATCATGGTCCCGAATGCGCCGCCGGTAAGCGCGTGGAGCGCGGCGCTGGCGGCTATGGCTGGAACCAGCTGGGCGAGAGCGATCAGAACAAACCCCACGGCGAGCCATAGATACCCCAGATGCAGCACCCAGAGCAGGGGCGCGGACAGGCTCCGGTCTCCGCGCCATCGCAACAGCCGGACGCCGTGCGCCAATCCACAGGCAAGGGCCAGCCAGCCGGTTTCCGCGCGGTCCGGGAACGCCGCCCAAACGGGGCCGGCGATTGCGGTCAGCAGGATGATCAGCTTGTCGAAGGCTCCGAATTCAGCCGGCAGGTCGCTACCGTCGTCACGGGATTTCAGCCAGTTGCGCGTGAAGGCCGGAATGACGCGTCCGCCGATCACCGACAGCAGCAGGGCCAGCGTCGCGATCGACAGCCGAATGCCCAGTGACGCACTCTCCATCCACCCAAGGCTCTCGGCATGGACCAGCATATTGCACAGCGTCAACAGTGCGACGAAGCCGGCGACCGGCAGGTTGCGCCGATTGCCGCCGGCGATGATTTCCCGCGCCGCGATTGCGGTCAGCGCGACCGGATAGGCCAGGTCGATGATGGCGGTGGCCGCCGGGCCCATATGGGCGGAAAAAAACATCGCCATGCGGCCGGCCAGCCAGGCCAATGCCAGCAGCCCAAGCGGCCAACCGGATACAGGTTCTCTGCCGGTCCAGTTCGGGATGGCGGTCAGCAGGAACCCGCCCACGGCGGCCAGCGCAAAGCCGAACATCATTTCATGGGCATGCCATGTCATGGGGTCCAGCGCGCTGGGGATATCCATGACTCCGGCCAGGGTGGCCAGCCATATGGCCACGGCCAGCGCGGACCACGCGCCGGCGGCCAGAAACAATGGCCGGAATCCGGCCTGGAGAAACGGGATGTTCATTCCGGTCCGAACAGATCGAACTGCGGGTCGCCGGTCCGCCGGGCGAGATCCTGCTCGGTCTCGATGCTGCCGTCCCCCCTGATATGGATGATCTCCGCCCCGGCTTCGATCAGCGGCGGCGTCAGCAGGAAACGGCGATGGCATTTCATGGGGTCTTCCTCGGCGCACACCAGCGCGATGGTTTTATGGGCGGCCTGGAATAGCAGCTTGTCGAGGGCGTCAAGCAATTCGGGCCATTGCCTCAGCTTGTCCCATAGAATCTCCCCGTTCGCCCCATAAAACTCGCGTTCGACGGGCCGGCCCGACAGGCGGTCGCCGAACCATTGATAGGCGATCCCGGCGGCTTCCAGAGAGTTGCGAAAATGTTCCCGATTGAATTGCGGATTGTAGCGCGAAAAAGGTTGGCCCCGGACATCTGCGATCAGGCTAATGCCGTGTTGCCGCGCAAGGTCGATGAACTGCGCGATCCCATGGCGCGAATGGCCGAGTGTATAGAGGCGTTTCATCCCCTTACCGGACCGGCATGTCGAAGATCAGCACATCGCTGTCTTCAAGCGCGGTGATTGTCAGGGTGTCGAGTTCCGAGACGACCGCGCCGTCGCGCGCATGCAATTCCGTATCATTGAGGGACAGGCGACCCGCGGCGGCCACCACATAGGCCTGCCGCCCCGGCAGGATTTTGTAATCCACGCTGTTGCCGGATTTGAGATCACCGCCAAGGATGGCGGCGTCGACCCGGATGTTTGCGCCGCCGGGCCGCGCGGCCATGCCCGACGCCAGCACCGATAGCTTGCCGGTTTTACCGCCCTTGGGGCCCGGCATATCCACATAGGACGGCGTGAGGCTGCTCTCGTCCGGCTCGATCCAGACCTGGTACATGCGCACGCGACCATCGCCGCCATTGACTTCGGAATGGTGTATCCCGGTGCCGGTGGTCATGGCCTGCACATCGCCCGCCGACAGTCTGCCCCTATTGCCCAGCGTGTCCTGATGGACCAGCGTTCCCTCGCGCACATAGGACACGATTTCCATTTCCGCGTGGGCATGCATGGGAAAGCCGCTGCCGGCCTCGATGGTGGTTTCGGCCAAAGTGCGCAGCGGGCCGAGGCAATAGTGGGGGGTGCCGAGATTTTCCGGTGTCTTGCGAAAATGATCGCGGATTTCGATGCCCGGCATGGAATAGCCGCGAAGCCCGTCGATGGAAACCGTTCTGATCATGCACCGTCTCCAATTTATTGGAAAACTCGCTCAGACTCCGAGGTAGCGGTGCTGGATTTCTTCGTTGGCGCGCAATTCGTCCGAACCGCCCTGCCAGACCACGTGACCGCGTTCGATGATGTAGTGGCGGTCGCCGATGCGGGACAGGGCATCAATGTTCTTGTCGATGACCAGGATCGAAAGCCCCTCCGCCTTCAGGTTTTCGAGGCATTTCCAGATCTCGGCGCGGATCAGCGGCGCCAGGCCTTCGGTCGCTTCATCGAGAATGAGCAGCTTCGGGTTGGTCATCAGCGCGCGGCCGACGGCCAGCATTTGCTGTTCGCCGCCGGAAAGCTGATTGCCCATGTTGGTGGCCCGCTCGGCGAGGCCCGGAAACATTTCGTAAATGCGTTCCAGGGTCCACGGGTTTTTGTTTTCCTCGCGGTTCGCCGATGTGGCGATCAGGTTTTCCCGCACGGTGAGATTGGGGAAAATCTGCCTGCCTTCCGGCACCAGCCCGATTCCGGCCTGGGCGATTTTATAGGACGGCATGCCGCGCAGCGCGATGCCGTTAAATCGGATCGAGCCGCCGCGCGCAGGCGCCAGCCCCATGATCGAGCGTATGGTGGTGGTCTTGCCCATGCCGTTGCGGCCCATCAGGGAGACCACTTCGCCGGCCTTGACTTCCAGACTCATGCCGAACAGCACCTGGCTTGCGCCGTAGGCGGTTTCGACCCCTTGAACTTCAAGCATGGTTACGCCTCCTCGCCCAGATAGGCGGCGCGGACTTCGTCGTTGCCCCTGATTTCCTCGGGCGTCCCGGTCGCGATGGCGCGGCCATAGACCAGCACCGTAATGCGGTCGGCCAGTGCGAAGACCGTGTCCATGTCATGCTCGATCAGCAACATGGAATACTCGCCCTTTATGTCGCGCAGGAAGGCCGCCATGCTTTGGGAGTCTTCCGGTCCCATGCCGGCGGTGGGCTCGTCCAGCAGCAGCAGCTTTGGCCCGGTCGCGAGCGCCATGGCGATTTCGAGCTGTCGCTGTTCGCCGTGGGCGAGGTTGGACGCCACGATTTCGGCGCGCGCGCCCAGCCCGACCCTGTCGAGCAACGCCCGGGCCGGATCCATCAGCGCCGGGTCCGTATTGGCGCGGCGCCAGAACCGGAAGCTGTGGCCGTCATGGGCCTGGATCGACATGGCGACGTTTTCGATCACCGTGAATTCCTTGAAGATCGAAGTGATCTGGAACGACCGCGCAAGACCGCGCCGTGAGCGCGCGTGAGCGGACAGCCCCGCGATCTCGCCGCCATCGAACATGATCGAGCCGGAATCCGATTTGATCATGCCGGCGATTTGCGCCACGAAGGTGGTCTTGCCGGCTCCGTTGGGGCCGATGACCGCATGAATTTCGCCCGGTTCCACGTCGAAGTCGAGATTGTCGGTGGCGACCACGCCGCCGAAATGCTTGTTCAGGCCCTGTACTTTGAGAATGGGACCTTTGAGAATGGGATCAGTCATCGCCACGCTCCCGCCCGGGCAGCATGCCCCAGACGCCCTTTCGGGCGAACAGCACCAGCAGCACCAATATGGGCCCGAAGATGATCATCCAGTGTTCCGTAAAATCCGAAATCACCTCTTCGAACAGCAGGTAGGCGATGGCGCCGAAAACCGGCCCGAACAGGGTTCCCATACCGCCGACCAGCACCATGATCATGATTTCGCCGGACCGGAACCAGTGCATGTATTCGGGTGTCACGAACTCGGTCAGATTGGCCAGCAGGAAGCCCGCGACGCCGCAGATCACGCCCGCAATCACGAACATGGTCAGCTTGTAGCGGAAGGTCGGAAACCCGATCGCCTGCATGCGGTCGTCATTGGACTGGCTGCCCCGGATCACCATGCCGAAACGCGAATTGATCAGACGCCATGATATCCACAGGCTGAGCACCAGGAAAAACAGGATCAGATAATAGAGATTTGTATCGTCGCCGAGATCGAACCATTCGAAGAATTCGCTGCGGTCCGTGTTGATGCCGTCATCGCCGCCATACTCCTCCAGGCTGATGCCCAGGAAATACAGCATCTGGGTCAACGCCAGGGTGATCATGATGAAATAGACCCCCTTGGTGCGCAGGCAGATGAATCCGATGATCAGCGCCACCAGGGCGGACGCGCCGACCGCCACGGCGAATTGCAGGAAGCCGTCGGTGATTCCATAAAAGGCCAGGATCGCCACGGCGTAGGACCCGGTGCCCAGATAGGCCGCATGACCAAAGCTGACCATGCCGCCATAGCCGAGCAGCAAATCGAGGCTGACCGCGGCAATGGCGAAAATCATCATGCGGGCGGCCAGGCCCATATAAAAATCGGCGTCGAGCGCGGTCGTAGCGGGCGGAATGGCGACCAGCACCAGAAAGCCGATCAAAAGGCAGAGAATTTTTGCGCGACTCATCATTCGGTCAGCCCGTCCTTGCGGGGAACAGGCCTTCGGGCCGGAAAAACAGCACCGCCGCCATGAAAATATAAATCAGCATCGATGACATAGCCGGTCCCATGCTCTGCGCCGCATCGGACGACATCAACTGGGTCAGCAGGGCGGGCAGGATGGATCGGCCGACGGTTTCGAAGATGCCGACGATGATCGAGGCCACCACGGCGCCCCGGATCGAACCGATGCCGCCGATCACGATGACCACGAAGGCCAGGATCAGCATGTCCTCGCCCATGCCCGGTTCGACCGACAGGATGGGTCCCGCCATCAGTCCGGAAAATCCCGCGAGCACGGCGCCCATACCGAATACGACCATGTACAGCATCCGGATATTGACGCCCAGCGCGCCGACCATGGGCCGGTTGCTGGCCCCGGCGCGGATCAGCATGCCGGTGCGCGACCGGGTAATCATGACATAGAGCAATGCCGCGACCAGAAGCCCGGCGATGATGATGGCGATGCGGAAAATGGGGTAGGGGGCGTCGGGGATGAAGTCCACATGTCCCGACAGAAATGCCGGAATATCCATGGGCATGCTTTCGGCGCCCCAGATCATGCGCACCGCTTCATTGAAGAACAGGATCAGTCCGAACGTTGCCAGCACCTGGTCCATGTGGTCGCGCTCATACATGGTCCTGAGCACGAGCACCTCGACGACGATGCCGGTGATCAGCATGGCGGGCAGCATGATGACAAGCGCAAGAATGAAACTTCCGGTCCAGGCCATGATGGTGGCGGCGTAATACGCGCCCAGCATATAGAACGAGCCATGGGCCAGATTGACGACGTTCATGATGCCCAGAACCAGAGTCAGTCCGGCGGAGATCATGAAAAGAAACACACCGAACTGGATACCGTTCAGAGTCTGCTCAAGCAGCAGCAGAAGGCTCATGACGCACCCTTTCGGATTCGGCTGGAAACCACTTTATCCTCAAATTTCATATGGGAAAAACCGGGGCGTCGCACGGGCGACACCCCGAAAAGGCCTTTTCTGACTAGGGACGCCTCATCTTGCATTGTTTATAGTACGCGTCCTTGTGGTCCCGCAACACGACGCTTTCCGTCACGACCTGTGGGTCGCCATTTGCATCGGCCACGACCTTACGCTTGTAGAAGTTCTGGATCGGCATGTGGTTGGTGTTGTAGCTGAACTTCCCCTTGGTCGGCAGGTAGGTCACCTTTTCCATCGCCTTGATCATGCCCTTTTTGTTGCTGAGGTCGCCCTTGACGGCGGATACGGCATATTCAAGCAGGAACGGAAGATCATAGGCCTGGGCCGCGAACAGCGACGGGTGGTAGCCGTATTTCTTCTTGAAGTCATTGATGAATTTCTGGTTATCGGGGCGCTTGGAAGATACGTCCCAATAGGCCGTGCTGTAGGTGCCGATGGCGTTCTTGCCCCAGCCCGGCATCGACAGATAGTCGATGGTGAACACGCTATAGAACGGGATGGTCTTGTGCATGCCGGCGGCGCGGTACTGCTTGCCGAAGGCGACGCCCATGCCGCCCGGAACGAATCCGAAAATGGCGTTCGGCTTGGCGGCGCGGATCTGCGACAGCTCGGCCTGATAGTCACGCTGGCCGAGACGATAGAGAATGCGGCCCGCGATCTTGCCCTTGTAGTTGCGCATGAAGCCGGTGAGCATGTCCTTGCCGGCCTGATAGTTGGCCGAAATCAGGAACACATTGTCGATTTTTTCGTCCTGCATCAGCTTGCCCATGGCTTCGGGAGACTGATCGTTATTCCACGACGTGGAGAAGAAGTAGGGGTTGCAGCCCTTGCCGGCCATATGTGACCAGCCCGCATTGGTGGTGATCATGAAGGTTTTGTCGCGGACCACCATCTTTTGCACCGCGGCCAGGATATTGGACCAGATGATCCCGGAAACCACATCCACCTTGTCTTTTTGGAGCATCTTGGCTGCGACCTGGCGGCCCACGTCGGGTTTGCGCTGGTCATCGCCGTAGATGACTTCCACATCGAGCCCGCCGATCTTGCGGCCCTTGTGATCCAGCGCCAGTTCGAGCGCATCCTTCTGATGCTTGCCATAGATGGCGGCGCCACCTGAAAATGTGTTGATAAATCCGATTTTGATCGTCTTTGCCATGACCGGCGTCGCGGTCATCGCAAGGGCGGCTGTCATGGCGATAAATTTTATTTTCATCTTATCTCCCCTTATTCGGTGATTTAGGTGAATGCCTCAGGTGAAAGGCATATTACCGCTAGCCTTTCAGTTCAAGTACCGTTTTGGTCTCAGCGGGTCCTTCAGCCGCAATATCTGCCCTCATGGCGAGCATTGAATTTCATGTGAAAAAAACCGGGGCGTCGCATGGGCGACGCCCCGAAAAGGCCTCAGGTCTGACTAGGGACGCTTCATCTTGCATTGTTTGTAATAGGCGTCCTTGTGATCCCTGAGCACGATGCCCGTCGTCACGATCACCGGATCGCCGTTGGCGTCCGCCCGGACTTCAC
>CALGIA010000503.1 GCA_937916005.1 uncultured Rhodospirillaceae bacterium | reverse complement strand
GCATGAAATGGCCAGGCTACGCCACATCGCCTATTCGGTAACCGACCTGCCCGCCGCGCGAAAATTCTTCATCGACGCCTTCGGCATGACCTCCATCATGGAAACGCCGCGCGCCGTTTACGTGTCGGATGGGATGATGAACGTCGCGCTGCTCGGCATCGATGGAAGGCCGGCGGGATGGGAGGGCGACGAACCGTTCTATGGCATCCATCATTACGGCCTCTGGGTCGATGATGTGGAAGACACCGGCCGCCGGATCGTGGCCGCCGGCGGAACCTATGTCAGCGGTGATCAGCCGGCGGAAGGCGAGGCGTTCTATGAGGTCAAGTACGCCGATCCGTGGGGCAATGTTTTCGATATCACCGCCAGTGGCTGGGTCGGCGCGGCCAATGTCGTGGAACCCGCGGATGGGCGGGGCGTCAGCCGGTTACGGCACATCGCCTTTTCCGTCACCGATCCGGAAGGAATGCAGAAATTCATGGAAAATGCGTTCGGCATGACCAAGGCCGGCGATGCCGGGGCCGGAGTTTATATGACCGATGGCGCGCTGAACATCGCTTTGCTGGGCCGCAAGGGAAAACCGCTCGGCTGGGAAGGCGAGGGGCTGTTTTACGGCATCGACCATGTGGGGATCTGGGTCGACGATATCCGCGCCGCGCGCCAGCAGGTCGAGGCCGCCGGCGCGACCTATGTGCTCGGCAACGAAAGCGACGACCCCAACACCTTTTATGAAATCAAGTACCGTGACCCGCTCGGCCATCTGTTTGATCTGACTGCCGGCGGCTGGAAGGGCGCGGTCAAGGAAGTCCGCCCTGTCGCCGGAAACGCCTCCGCCTCCGCCGCTGAATGAGCGTACATTGAAGCGGCCAAAACCCGAATATCATCCGCCGGAGGAACAGCTCCGCCTGTTTCCCGACATTACCGGCAATGATCTCAACGGGCGGGGCGAGGAGGCGCTGCGCCGTCCATCGCCGATCTATTGGCATTACGGCTCCGATATCAAGCTGCCGCACCGGGCGTTGCAGGATTATTATATGAAGCAGTTCGAGGACAAGCCCGAGCTGCATGATTTCGACAAGAAATATGGCGGACGCGGCGCGCGTCAACATGTGGAGCGCCCCGATGTCCCGGTCGAGGACAGTCCGGAAAGATGGGCCGAAAAAGTCAAAAGCCACGCGCTGTCCCATGAAGGCGATCTGGTGGGCATTGCGCGTATTGATCCCAACTGGGTGTTCGAAGGGTATGAGCTCGAATTGCCGTGGATCGTGATGATCGGCGTCGCCATGGATCATGCCGAGATTTCCACCGCGCCCGAACTGCCGTCGGCGGTCGAGACGATGGCTCAATATAACCGGGGTACGCGGGCGGCGCGCCAGGTGGCCGATTTCATTCAGGCCCAGGGTTATGAAGCGCGGCCCCATGGCGGCCCCATGGCCGGGCCCATGACCCTCATACCCGCCGCCATTCAGGCCGGGCTGGGCGAACTCGGCAAGCACGGCTCCATGATCAACCGGGAATACGGCTCATCCTTCCGGCTCGCCGGCGTGATGACCAATCTCCCGTTGATCGCCGACGCGCCGGATGATTTCGGCGCCGATGATTTCTGTGTCAGTTGCCAGGTCTGCCGCAACGCCTGTCCACCCGATGCGATCTTCGATGACAAACAGATGGTTCGGGGCGAACGGAAATGGTTCGTCGATTTCGATAAATGCATCCCGTTTTTCAACGACACCCAGGGCTGCGGCATCTGCATCGCGAAATGCCCGTGGAGCCGCCCCGGCGTCGCGCACTCGCTGGCGCAAAGAATGACCGCGCGGCGTGCCCGCAACGCAAGCGGCGAGCACGGTGACCACGATTAGCCGTCGATGTCGATGACCACCTTGCCGCGCGTATGTCCGCCTTCCACGTGGCGATGGGCGTCCGCGGTTTTGTCCAGCGGATAGACCCCATCCAGCGTGATCTTGACCTTCCCATCGTCGATCAGTTGGCCGATGTCGCGAAGCTGTGCGGCGTTGGGCGTGACCAGGATCATCGTGCCCTTGCCGTTGTGGCTCTTGGCTTCGTCGGGCGTCACCGGGCCGGTGATCGATACCAGCCAACCGCCCGGCTTGACCACCTGCCAGCTCTTCGGGCGGAATTCGGCGTCGATGGTGTGGAACACCATGTCGACCGGGTCGACCGCACCGGTGAAATCACCCGCGCCGTAATCAACGAATTGATCGACCCCCAGCCCGCGAACGAAGTCCTCGTTCCGCGCCGACGCGGTGCCGGCTACCCAGGCCCCCTTCGCTTTGGCGATCTGTACGGCGAGATGTCCGACGCCGCCCGCCGCCGCGTGAACCAGCACCCGCTGCCCGGCTTGAAGCCCCGCCGTATCGAACATAGCCTGCCAGGATGTCAGCGCGGCCAGGGGCACGGCGGCGGCTTCCGCGTGGCTGATCGAGGCGGGCTTGGGCGCGATCTGCTCCGCCGGGACAGTGGCGAATTCGGCATAGGCCCCGCCGATCAGCGGAAACCGCGCCATGGTGTAGATCTCGTCGCCGGGCGTGTAGTCCGGCGACCGGCTTTCGACCACCTCGCCGGAAATATCCCAACCCAGGATCACGGGAAATGGAAATTCGCCGTCCCAGCGGCGGTTGATCCCGACCCCGTCGCGGGTCTTGAAATCAATCGGATTTATGCCCGCCGCGCGGATGCGGACCAGAACCTCACCGTCCCGGGGAACCGGTTTCGGAACTGTTTCAAGCTTCAGGGCATCGGCATTGCCGAAATCGTGCAGGGTGACGGCGCGCATGGTGTCAGACATGGTTTTGACTCCTTTGGGCGGCGCGAAGAAAGGCCGCGGTATGAAATTCCTGGGCGTCGCGTGGATAGGCGTATTGGCGTCCGACCGGACAGGCGCGGCGCGCCATGCAGCCGCGCGTCCGACAGTTGGCGCCTGAAATTCCCGCGACATGATCGGAACACGATTTGAAATCGAAACGGTCGGGCTTGAAGGCATCCACCGGACAGATGGTCAGGCAGGGTTTTGCGGCGCAACTCTCGCACGGACTTGGTGAATCCCCGCGCGGCGCAAACTCGACGCGCCCGGCAAACAGAAAAGCCGCGCGGTAGACATGCCACAATCCATATTCCGGATGGATCATGATTCCCGTTGGCGACCGATGGATCGGATCGGCGCGCGTTGCCCAGTCCTGGATCGGCACGTAAGGCGGTCCTTCATTGGGCAGGATCGCATGGCCGCCCACCGCCTCGGCGGCGGCGAGAATATGCGGTTTCAACCAACTATCGAGCGGATTGTGGGGATCGGGACCCGGCCCGTCGGTCGAAAATGCGGCCCACATTGCGCCGCCCACATTGCCGGCGAGCAGAACCGTCCCCGCTTCAGTCCCGTCGGGCAGGGCAGGGACCGCATCTGACTCAGCGGGATAAAACCCACCCCTGAGGAACAGGGCGGCCGGTTCCAGCGCCGTCGATAATGTGTCCGGAATGTCGATTACATGTCTCCCCAGGAGGTGAAATCTAGCATATTCCATCATGCTATGATGGCGAGATTAATATCGAACCGGGAGAATGTTTCATGTTGATGCGGGTCATACCCAAATCCGGTGAGGAAATTCCCGCCGTCGGGATCGGCACCTGGCAGGGGTTCGATATCGGCCGGGGCCGTGCGGAACGGGAGTCGCGCGCACAGGTGCTGCGTAATCTGTTCACCGCCGGTGGCAGCGTAATCGATTCCTCTCCCATGTATGGCCGGGCGGAAGAGGTAACCGGCGATCTTCTTGATGGGATCGAACCGGATATCAGGCCCTTCCTGGCGACCAAGGTCTATACCAATGGCGAAGCCGCCGGAATAAGCCAGATCGAGGAGTCTTTCCGCTTGATGCGCACCGGTGTGATGGATCTGTTCCAGATTCACAACATGGTCGATTGGCGCACCCATCTCAAAACCCTGCGGCGGTTGAAAGCCGAGGGCAGGGTGCGTTATATCGGCATCACCCATTACACCCGCGCCGCCCTGCCCCAACTTGCCGCGATAATCCGCGCGGAAGATATCGATTTCGTGCAGTTCGCCTATTCCCTTTCCTTGCCGGACGCGGCCGAGGAAATGCTGCCGATCTGCATCGACAAGGGCGTTGCGGTGCTGGTCAACCGACCCTTTGACGGCGGCGGCATGTTTCGCGATGTGAAGGGGCGCAATCTGCCGCCCTGGGCAGCGGAACTCGGTATCACAAGCTGGAGCCAGTTTTTCCTGAAATTCATCATAGCCCACCCGGCGGTGACCTGCGTCATTCCCGGTTCCGGAAATCCAGACCGCGCGGCGGATGATTTCGCCGCCGGAAACGGCCATATCCCAAGCCAGTCCGAGGCGGCGAAAATGCTCGATTATTGGTATGACCTGTAGGAGACATGCCCTTCATGACGGATGAACTTTCCCGCGTGGCGTTTCTGAGATTGATGGCCGGAGCCGGAGCGGTCGCCCTGCTGGGGCAACCGGTCCTTGCCGCGGGCGCGATGAACCGGCGCATCGTGCCGAAAACAGGCGTTTCGGTGCCCGTGATCGGGGTCGGCACCGCACGGGCCTGGAGCGTGGGAAAGCGGCCATCGGACCGCGCACCCCATCGGGAAATCCTGCGCCTGCTGTTCGATGCGGGTGGATCGGTGGTCGATACCTCGCCCATGTATGGCAATGCCGAGACAGTGGTCGGCGATCTGCTGCGTGACCTGGGGGTCGGCGACCGCGCCTTTTTCGCCACCAAGGTCTGGGCCACCGGCAAGCAGCCGGGTATCGACCAGATGGAAAAATCCCTGCGTCTGTTGCACACCGACCATCTTGATTTAATGCAGGTTCATAATCTTGTGGACACGCAAACCCACCTTGCGACGCTGCGCGACTGGCGGGAAAAGGGGATCATTCGCCATGTGGGGATCACCCACTGGACACGGAATTCGGTCGATGTGCTGGCCGGCATCGTCGCGCGGGAAAAGCTTGATTTTGTCCAGCTACCCTATTCGCTGGGCATGCGTGACGCGGAACCCCGGCTGTTGCCGCTGTGCGCCGACAAGGGCGTGGCCGTGCTGGTCAACCGTCCGTTCGTGCGCGGCGCCATGTTCCGTGATGCCCGTGGCCGCTCGATCCCGCCCTGGGCCAAGGGCGAGTTGGGGATATCCAGTTGGGCGCAGTATTTCCTGAAATATCTGCTGGGCCACCCGGCGGTGACCTGCGTCATTCCCGGCACCGGCAAGCCGCGCCATATGGCCGAGAACATCCGCGCCGGCTTGGGCCCGTTGCCCAATGCCCGCCAGCACAAGAAGATGCTGATAGATTGGCAACGGGTCTGAAATCCACTCTTTGTCTCCGACGGTCGAGTTGGATATTCTGGTCCACAGCAGGGGAGACAGGCCATGGCCAAACAGACCTACGCGACGCCGACCGAGCAACGAAGCGTGACGTCATATCCCGCCCGCCGCGGTTATGCTCCCGGCGTGGTGTATGCGCCGGCGGTGTCCACCGTCCAGGATGTGATCGATATTCATTGCCACGCCCACGCCAATCAGCAGGACGCGCTGGCGTTGGCGAAATTCGCCTCCCAATCGGGCATGAAGGGAATTCTCTACAAGACCATTACCGGTGGCGATGACCCGGCCGGGGAGGTTCGCCGCGTCAAGCAGGCGCTTGACCAGTGGGCTCAGATGGAAGGCATTACCCCGATAGAGTGCTGGGCCGGCGGCCTGATGGCGTTTGACGGCAATCCGCCAAGCGTGGAATGGGTTACCCGCCAGCTCGATGCCGGGGTGATCGCGATCTGGTTTCCGGTCTTCAACCACGCCAACACCCTGTCGAAAGTCGGCGGCAAGCCGATCTGGTGGGATGCCGGCGCCGCGCCGTCCGATCACACCCAGCCCTTGCCGTGGGACGAGGCGCTGCGCGTCGGACATTCCCTGACCGGTGAAGACGGTCAGCTCAAACCCGTGGTGCTTGAAATCCTGCGGGTTATTGCCGATCGGGACGTGGCCGTATGTTTCGGTCACGCGACCAGGACGGAAATCTATCAATTGGCCGAAGAAGTCTCGAAATTGGGCATAACAAGGGGGTTTATCGACCATCCTTTCAGCCCGTTCGTGGATCTGGAGATCGATGAGATGGCGGAGCTCGGCTCGGCCGGGCTGATGCTGAATTTTACCTATGATGAGTTGTCGCCGCTGCTTGGCATCGACCCGGCAAAGATGTATGAAGCGGTCCGCGCCGTCGGGGTTGAGCATGTGACCTTGTCGAGCGATGCGGGTGAACCTTTATTCCCCAACTCGGTCGAATGCATGCGGCTGATCCGGGGCTATATGGAGGCGTTCGGGTTGAACGCCCAGGAACTGCGCACCGTATCGGTGGACAACCCGGCCCATATCGTCGGGCTCGACCGCTAGTGACCGTAAGAAAAACGACCGTAATATCAGGAGTATTCAGATGATTGTCGATTTCCAGCACCATTTCACGCCGCGCGTCCTTATTGATGAAGATCCGGGCGAGGGCAAGATCACGCGCTATGACGAGCAGGGCGTGCCGAGCTATTCAATCCATAAGATGCTGTGGGATCTCGACGAACATATCCGCATGATGGACATCGCGGGGATCGACCTGACCGTGCTGAGCTGCGCCGAGGGCATGTCGGCCCCGCTCGACCGCTCAATCATTTGCAATGACGAAGCCAAGAAGGCCGAGAAAGACTATCCCGGCCGGTTCGCCGGTATCGCTCACGCCAATCCGCTCGGCGGCCCCGACGCCATAAAGGAACTCAACCGCTGCGTCGACGATCTCGGTTTCGCGGGCGTGGTGACCACCTCGGAAATGAACGGCGTCTATCTGGATTCGCCGGAACTCAACCCGTTCTGGGCCGAATGCGAACGGCTCGGCATCTATGTGTTCATTCACCCGGCGCTGAAGCTGAACCATTCGCAGCAATTCGACGCCTTCGATCTGGCGCGCTGCGTGGGGCGCGAATTTTCCCTGGTGCAGGCCACCATCCGCCTGATCAATGGCGGCGTGCTTGACCGCTTTCCGGGGCTAAGGGTCCAGATGGCCCATCTGTCCGGCGGCATTGCCGGGGTACTGGGCCGGGTGCGCAGCTATCAGGACCGGGATTTCTGGGGCACCGCCGGCAACGAACGCCACGGCTGCAATCCGGAACATGATTTCGATTATTACCTCAGGAAACGGCTGGTCTTCGATACCGCCGGGTTCTGCGGCGCCGTAAGCTCGGTGGAAACATCCATGGTCGAACTCGACCCGAACCGCATCGTGTTTGCGTCCGATTATCCGCAGGAAATCCGCCAGGCGGAGAAGGTCAAGGAATTCGTCGACGGCATCAAGGCGATGGGCGCCGACGGCGAGAAAATCCTGTCCGGCAATGTGGGGCTGCTGCTGCCGAACGCCTGACGCCTGAAGAGCCGCTACGCCCGGGCGGTCGGGAACGGGCTGCGGTCGGTCAGCTCGATCTGTTTGCGCGCGAGGATTTCCATCAGTTGGGCGCGGAGCGATGCCGAACCCGGATCGTCCCAAAGGTTGTCCAGTTCATTGGGGTCGTTTTTCAGATCATAGATCTCGCCCCACTCGACGCCCTGATAGATTGTCATGCGGTGGGTGCGGGTGACCAGCGTGCGCAGACGCGGCGGCTTGTCGAAGCCGAGATAGTTGCGCTGGTCATCGGCTTCGATCAGCATGGCGTCGGGTTGTGCGCTGTCGCCGGCGGTATCGGCGAGCAGGCTGCGGCCCTGAATGCCGTTATAGGGTTGCAGGGCCGCGCGTTCCAGAATGGTGCCGGCAATGTCGATCGTGCCGCTGAGTTCATCGGTGACGCCGGCCGGTGACGCCCGGTCCGGCGTGTCGGCCCAGATGAAGGGCACCCGGATCAGCCCGTGATAATGGGCCGGTCCCTTCAGCATCAACTGGTGATCGCCCAGGAAATCGCCGTGATCCGAGGTGAAGACGACCACGGTGTTCTCATCCATCCCATGGACCTTGAGCCCGGCCAATATGGCGCCGATGGCGTCGTCGACCATGGCGATCATGCCGCAGGTCAGCGCCATGGCTTCCAGGGCCTCGCGCGCATTCACGGCGAAAGTGTTCTGTCCGCCCCGTTCGGCGGCGCCGGCTTCAAGCTGTTCCCGGGCCCAGGCGAGATGGGGCGGCAAGGGCCGGTTGCCATGATCGAAGGACGGCGGAAGGGTCATGTCTTCCGGCTTGTACATGTCCCAGTATTTGCCCGGTGGGGTGAAGGGGTGATGCGGGTCCGGAAATGACACCATGGCGAAGAACGGCTGGTCATCGGCCGCGCGCTGATCGAGATATTCAAGCGCCTTTTCCTGAATATAGGCGGTCGGGTAATGCTCTTCCGGGATCGAGGTGCGAATGGCCTGTGGACAGACGTAATCATGGGGCAGCTGGTTTTCGGCGCCCCGCAGGGACTCGGAATCATCATATTTCTGGTAAAGCCAATGGGTGTAATGCCCGCCGACCTCATCGCCATGGCCGGTGCACAGATCCACGTGGTCGAAGCCGTAAAATGGCAGGGTCATGGGCGCGAATTCGCCGTGGGCCCAGCGCTTCGGGTCCTCCTGATCATACGGCCCGTCACCGGGGATCGGCAGGGTGGCTTCGTCGTGCCCTTCGCCCGGCGGCGCATGGTTCGGGTTGATTGCGGGGCGATCCATGATCGGCCCAAAGGGCGTCATGTTCTGCAAATGGCTCTTGCCGACCAGTGCGGTGCGCCATCCGGCGTCGCGCAACAGCTCGGTGAAGGTATTGGCGCGCATGGACAATGGAATGCCGTTGTGGCGCACGCCATGCACCGACGGCATGCGGCCGGTCATTAACGTGGACCTGTTGGGCATGCAGACCGGGTTGGCCACATAGAACCGGTCGAACCGCCGGCCGCGGGCCGCGATTGAATCGATGTTCGGCGTTTTCAGAACAGGATGACCGGAACAGCCGAGATAGTCCGCCCGGTGTTGATCGGTAATGAAAAACAGAAAATTCGGCTTGTCGCTCATGAAACTGCTCCGTTGAGTGAACGGCGATCTTCCCCTTAAGGGCCGTCAAACGCAAGCAGCGGGGGGTAGAATATGAACCTGTCAGCCTTCCAGTACGCCACGCCGGATCTGGTCCTGTTCGATGGAATCGAACAGCGCCTGGAAATTGCCTTCGCCGAAGCCGTCATTGCCCTTGCGCTGGATCAACTCAAAGAAAATCGGTCCGATGACGTTTTCGGTGAATATCTGCAACAAGAGCCCTTTGCCTTCCTGGGGCGCGCCGTCGATCAGGATCATGTTGCGTGAGAGCCGGTCGAGGTCTTCGCCGTGGCCGGGAAGGCGGGAATCGATTGCTTCGAAATAGGTCGCCGGCGTGGTCAGGAACGTTATGCCGGCGTCGCGCAGGGATTCAACGGTGGCGTAGATATCCGTACAGGACAGGGCGACATGCTGGATGCCTTCTCCGCGATAGGCGTCGAGATATTCGGCAATCTGGGATTTGTCATCGGCGGATTCATTGATCGGGATCTTGATCTTGCCGCAGGGGCTGGCCATGGCGCGGCTTTTCAGCCCGGTCTGGGCGCCCTTGATGTCGAAAAACCGGATTTCGCGAAATCCGAACAGGCGTTCATAGAAATCGGCCCACTGATCCATGCGGCCCTGATGCACGTTATGGGTCAGATGGTCGATGTTCAGTAGCCCAACACCGGAATTGTTCTCCTCAATGCCGTCGACCGGTAAGAAATCCACGTCATAGATCGTCGAGCCCTTATAGCGGTCGACCAGGTAGAGCAGGCTGCCGCCGATGCCCTCAATGGCCGGGATGTTCAGTTCCATGGGACCGATGCGGCCTTCGGCGGCGCGCGCGCCCAGTTCCAGAGCGCGTTCATAGGCCTGCGCCGCGTCGGCGACCCGGAATGCCATGGCGCAGATCGAT
>CALGIA010000502.1 GCA_937916005.1 uncultured Rhodospirillaceae bacterium | reverse complement strand
GGTAATTCTGCGGCCGGGCGCGATGGAGTTCGGATTGCCGGCGACCGGGGTGCTGGCGTCGGCCGCGCTGTATGGCGGGACGGTGATCTATATCAAAATCATGTCCCGTACGGACGCTATTTCAACCATTACTTTTTATACCCATGCGATCATGATGATTTTGGCGCTGGTTCCCACGGTGATGTATTGGCAGTCGCCGGGCTGGGAAGACGTGCCTGCGCTGGCCCTGCTGGCGGGCTGTGGCACGATCGCGCCCTATTGCATCGGACGCGCGCTCAAGACGATGGATGCCGGGCTGGTCGCCCCCTTTGATTTCCTGCGCCTGCCGTTTTCGGCGCTGGCCGGATTGCTGCTTTTCGCCGAGAGTCCGTCGCCCTGGACCTGGGCGGGCACGGCGATCATTTTTGGCGCGACTACCTATATCACTCATTGGGAAACTGCCATCGCACGGCAAAACCGCGCCACCGCCGCCGGGGACGACGCATAGGCGGGCCTGCCTGGCTGGTGTTTTCGAGTACAATTTCGGGGATTTATGCTACAGCCTGCGCGAATGTCAGCCGGATTATCCTCTCCCGCGTCCCGCTATGCCTGGTATCGCACGCAGCCGCCCGTTCTGCGCGGCGGTTTGTGGATGATTGTGGGCACCTTCGCCTTTGCGGTCATGATCATCCTGGTGCGCCAGACGTCGCAAACCTTTACGGCGTTTGAGATCACGTTCTGGCGGGCGCTGTTCGGGCTCGCCTTCATGGCCCCGTGGATGATGCGGGTCAAATTTGCCGGTTTGCGCACCAGCCGGCCGGGTCTGCATATCTGGCGCAACACGTTGCACGTGATCGGTATCGTCCTGTGGTACTACGCCATTGCCCGCATCAATCTGTCCGAAGGCATGGCCCTGCAATTCACGGTGCCGCTTTTCACCATCGCCCTGGCCATGCTGTTCCTGAAGGAACGGGTCGATGGGCAGCGCTGGGCCGCCACGTTCGTCGGGTTCGCCGGGGTGGTGGTCATCCTGCGCCCCGGCGTGGTCGACATCAGCCCGGTTGCTGTGGTCGTCATCGTTTCGGCGATGTTCTACGCCGCGTCCAATATCTATACAAAAATGCTGGCGGGGTCGGATAACGCCAATGTGATCGTGTTCTACATGAACCTGATCCATATCCCGCTGGCGCTGATCGGAGTCGTGGCGACCGGCTGGACGGCTCCGGGATGGATCGATCTTGGCTGGCTAATCGCCGTTGCGGGGGCAGCGACCACTGCCCATTACTGCCTCGCCAATGCGCTGCGCGAGGCAGACGCCAGCCTGGTCATGCCGTTTGATTTTCTCAAACTGCCCTGGGTGACATTGCTGGCCGTCCTGGCCTTCGATGAAACGCCAAGCATCTGGGGCTGGATCGGCGGGCTGGTCATTTTTGCGTCGGTCACTTATATCGTGCGCCGCGAGACCCGGATCGGACGCGCCGCGATGAACCCGAATGAGTAGATACATAATCGCTTTGCCGCCGGTTATCCGGGCGGCGCTGTGGATGTCGGCGACCATCGCATCGTTCCTGCTGATGATGGTGTCGGCGCGCGAACTGGTCCACACCATTTCGACATTTGAAATCCTGGCATTTCGCAGCTCCATCGCGCTGGTTGTCCTGCTGCCGATTATCCTGCGTACCGGCCGGGCACGCCTGGCGACGCGGCGCATCGGCCTGCATGTCACGCGCAACGTATTTCATTTCGGCGGTCAGGTCGGCTGGATCATCGGCATCACATTGTTGCCGCTGACCGAAGTGACCGCGTTGGAATTCAGCATGCCGCTGTGGACCGCCGTGCTGGCGGTGATCATTCTCAAGGAAGATCTCAACCGCCATCGCGCAATCGCCATGGCCCTTGGTTTTGCGGGTATCCTGATAATTTTGCGCCCTGGGGCCAGCGTATTCAGCCCGGCGGCGCTGGTGGTGCTGGCCGGCACATTCGGCTATGCGGTGTCCAATATCGCGGGCAAACAGCTCACCCGTACCGACAATGCATTGCAGATCGTCTTCTACATGCAGGTGGTGCAGCTTCCCATGGCGTTGATCCCGGCGCTGTTCAATTGGACCCAGCCGGGTTGGGGTGATGCGCCGTGGCTGGTCTTCATGGGGCTGACCGCGTTGAGCGCCCATTACTGTCTGACGCGCGCGATCATGCTGGTCGACGTCACCGTCATTCTGCCAATCGATTTCCTGCGGCTGCCCTGCATGGGAGTGATCGCATGGTTCGCCTATGCCGAGAGGCTCGACCCCATGGTGCTGGTCGGCGCGGCAATCATCTTCGGCGGCAATTACTACAGCGTGCGCGAAGAAGCACGAAAACCCAAACCGGAATCCGGGACATGATATCGCGCCTGCTGTCCCTGCCGCCGACTGTACGCGCCGTATTGTGGTTTTGCGGCACCATGGCCGGGTTCGCGGGCATGGCGATCGCCGCCCGTGATCTGTGGCACAGCATGTCCGTCTTCGAAATCCTGGCCTTTCGCAGCTTTATCGGCGTCATCGTGGTGCTTCCCTTTGTGCTGCGCAATGGTCTGGCCGGGCTGGCCACGCCCAATATCAAGATGCACGGGTTGCGGGCGGTGGTTCAGTTGGGTGGCCAAGCCAGCTGGATTTACGGTGTCGCGCTTTTGACCCTGGCGAAAATCACGGCGCTGGAATTCACCGTGCCCCTGTGGGCCGCCCTGTTGGCCGCGCCCCTGCTGGGCGAGCGCCTGCAGCGTCACAAGCTGATCGCCACCATCGGCGGGTTCGTCGGCGTGATGATCATCCTGCGGCCGGGCATGGTTGCATTGAGCGCCCCCGCCATGGTGGTGTTGATGGGCAGCGTCTTCTATGCCCTGTCCGGCATCTTCGTGAAATATCTGACCCGGACGGATTCGCCCCAGATCATCGTGTTCTACATGAACCTGATTCAGCTTCCCATCGGACTGATCCCGGCCCTGTTCGTCTGGGTGACACCGTCCTGGGCCGATGTCCCATGGATTCTGGTCTGGGGGTTCAGCGGCCTGTTCGCCCATTACACCATGGCGCGCGCGCTGAAGCTGGCCGATATTTCCCTGGTCTACCCGTTGGATTTCTTGCGTCTGCCCTTCATGGCGCTGATCGGTTATCTGTTTTACGCTGAATTGCTGGACCCCTGGATTGCGCTCGGCGCGGTGATCATCTTCGGGGCCAATTACTATAGCGTGCGCCAGGAATCCCGGGCGGCAAATACCCCTTCAGCGTGATTTGAACTGGGTGTCGCCGAACAGGTTTTCGCGGGATTCGTCGGTCATTGTCTTGTTGCCCCTATGTTCGGCCAGCAATTCCATGCCGCGCGCGACCGCGGGGCGGGCGGCAATGTCATCGAACCAGCGCTTCACATTGGGGAAATCGTCGCGTTCGTGACCCTGCCGCCGCATGGGCCGCACCCAGGGCCAGCACGCCATGTCGGCGATGGAATAATCATCCCCACCCAGATAGGCGGCGTCTCCCAAACGCTTGTCCATCACGCCATAGAGCCGGCCTGTCTCCTTCGTGTATCGATCAATCCCATAGGGTATTTCGGCGCCGCCCATCCGCTGGCGGAAGTGATGTGCCTGGCCGCACATGGGACCAAGCCCGCCCATCTGGAACATCAACCACTGCAAGACCTGGTACCGCGCCGCGCCGGATTGCGGCATGAAGCGTCCGGTTTTTTCCGCCAGATAGATCAGGATCGCGCCGGATTCGAACATCGCCACCGGCGGGTTGCCGTCCGGATCGACAATCGCCGGGATCCGCCCATTGGGGCTGATTTCGATAAAATCCGGGTTGAACTGTTCGCCCTTGTTGATATCGACCGGGATCACCCGATAGTCGAGCCCGCATTCCTCAAGCATGATCGAGATCTTTTGCCCGTTGGGCGTCGGCCATGCGTATAAATCGATCATAATCCTAGATCGCGTCGGCGATAGCCTTGCCGACTTCCACGGTGGTGGCATTGCCGCCCAGATCGCCGGTCTTGGGACCGTCTTCGCGCAGCAGCCCTTCGATGGCGGCGACGATGGACGCGGCGGCCTCATCCTCGCCGAGATGCTCCAGCATCATCGCGCCCGACCAGATCTGCGCAATCGGGTTGGCGATTCCCTTGCCGGCGATGTCGGGGGCCGAACCATGCACCGGCTCGAACATGGAGGGGTGGTTTTTTTCCGGGTTGATATTGGCCGACGGCGCCAGCCCGATGGAGCCCGCAATGGCCGGACCCAGGTCGGACAGGATGTCGCCGAACAGATTGGACCCCACCACCACATCGAACCAGTCGGGATGCAGGACGAAGTTCGCCGTCAGAATATCGATATGATACTGGTCGGTTTCAATCTCCGGAAACTGGGCCGACATGGCCGCGAAGCGTTCATCCCAATAGGGCATGGAATGGATGATGCCGTTTGATTTCGTTGCCGAAGTGACTTTTTTCGCGGCCCGCGTCTGGGCCAGTTCAAAGGCGAAGCGCATGATGCGGTCGCAGCCCTTGCGGGTGAACACGGCCTGCTGAACGGCAAGCTCTTCTTCGGAGCCTTCATACAGCCTGCCGCCGATGGTCGAATATTCGCCCTCGACGTTTTCGCGCACCACGTAGAAATCGATATCTTCCGGGCCGCGCCCCGCCAGCGGAGACGTCACGCCTTCCAGCAGCCGAACCGGGCGCAGATTTACATATTGGTGAAATTCCCGCCGGATAGGGATTAGCATATCCCACAGCGAGACGTGATCGGGCACGCCGGGCCAGCCCACCGCGCCCAGGAAAATCGCGTCATATCCGGAAAGCTGTTCGATGCCGTCTTCCGGCATGATGCGCCCGGTGGTCTCGTAATCCGAGCAATCCCAAGGCAACTCGGTCCAATCCAGCGAAATCCCGAATTTCGAGCAGGCGGCCTCGACCGCGCGAATGCCTTCTGGCATGACTTCCTTGCCGATCCCATCCCCCGCGATGACGGCAATTTTACGGTTCGACATAGCGTGTCCTTTTCATTCCAAAAAGATTTTGGCCAAAATGATTTGGCTCAGTCTAGCCGTTCTTGGGCGCAAGAACAGCCCGCCTTTCCCGGCGCAGCACGAAGCTGCCGGCGAAAAAGATGATCACGGCCCCGACCCAGGTCCAGATATCGGATACTTCGCCGAAGAAGATATAAGCCAGGGCGGCGGCGAACGGCAGGCGTGCGAAATCGAACGGCTGCACCACGCGGGCATCCGCGGCACTGATGGCGCGCGCTAGGAACGTCATGCCCAAAGTCGAAAACACGCCGACCCCGATCACGAAGGGCCATTGCGCCAGGGTCGGCGCAGTCCAGAACCAGATCGCCGGGCCGATCGACAGGGGCAGCATCAGCGCATTGGTGTAGATCACGGTCAGCCCGGCTGAATCCTTGCGCGTCAGCACCCGCACCATCACATTGACGAGCCCGTAGCTGACGGTCGATGAGATCGCGAAGATCGCGCCGGTCCCGAATTCGGTAAAGCCCGGCCGGATAATGATCATCGCGCCGACCATGCCGATGGATACCGCAATCCATCCGGTCGAGCCGATTTTTTCACGCAGGAAAATCGCCGTAAATGCCAGGGTAAACAGCGGCAGGGTGAATTGCAGCGCGTGGTAATCCGACAACGGCATGGCGCTGACGCCCAAAAACCAGAACATGATCGCCGCATAGGTCACGGCGGCGCGCAGGATATGCAGCGGTATCTGGGTCGTGCGTAACCCGGTACGCCCGACGCGCAACATCATCGGCGCAAACATGATCAGCGCGACCACCGACCGCATGAACGCCAGTACGAATACGGAAATATCGACCGAGATATGGCGTACCAGCGCCCCGGCGATGGAATAGGAAAACGCCGCCGCCAGCATCCATGACGCGCCGCGTACGGCCGGGGATAGTTTCTGCATGGGGGCGCAGGGGGCCGGTTCAGACTTGGGCGTCGGCCTTGCTGCCGCCGAGACATTGGGGCGAACTCAAAACGGCGCCGCCGCGTTTTCCCCAATCGGCGTGGGTGTGGGTTTCCATGGACAGGGCATGGATGTCCTCGCGCAGTTCCTTCGCCAGGATCGCGTTCACCGCCTGATGCCGCTTTATCAGGGGCTTGCCTTCGAATTCCGCCGACACGATCACCAGCTTGAAATGGGATTCCGAGCCCGGCGGCACGTTGTGCATATGGCTTTCGTTGTTCACTTCAAGATATGCGGGGGCGAGCGCCGCCGTGATTTTCGCCGTAATCTGTTCCGCTACCGTCATGCCGTGAATCCTCTACTCTGTGATCCCATGCAGTATAGCACAACTGGACTGTCGGGTGCTTTCGATCATAATGGTCCGGAACAAAGATATCGGGAGAGGCTTCATGAGCGAAACAGCCATTATTTCGGTTGAACGGGTGGATCATGTGGGCATCCGGGTCGTCGAATTGGACCGCGCCCTGGCGTTTTACAAGCTTCTGGGATTCGAGGTTTTCACGGTGGTCACCTTCGATCCGGTGACCATCATCCGCAACAAGGCCGATGTGGAGATCAATCTGATCGTCAACACCAATGACGAAAATGATGGCAAGAACATCCTGATGGATGTGGAAGGCGTCAAATATTCCGGCATTACCCATCTGGCGCTTCGGGTCGAATCCATCAGCGACACCATCAATGTCCTGAAGGATAACGGCATCGAGATCACCCAGGGGCCGGTGAAATTCAGCGACGGTCACGTCTCGGTTTTCGTGCGCGACCCGGACCGGAATGTGCTGGAGCTGCGTGGCCGTGATCAGGAAGAAAAAAAGATCGACGGCGTCGAGCAATATGAGAACGTGAACTAGGATTTCCCACGCTGAGACTCATAGGCCAGCACATAATAGGCGGCGGCGAAGATGATCACCGCACCGACCCAGGTCCAGATATCGGAAACCTCGCCGAACAGAAACCAGCCGATCAGCGCGGCAAACGGCAATCGTGAAAAATCCCAGGGCTGGACCACCCTTGCGTCGGCCAGGGCGACCGCGCGGGTCAGGGACAACTGGGCGAGGGTCCCGAACATGCCGATCCCCACAATGGTTGGAATATCCTCCCACGCCGGCATTACCCAGTCGAAAAGCGCCGGGATCAGGGACATGGGGATCATCAGAAAATTGGCGTAAACCACGATCACCGACGGATCATCCTTGCGCGCCATGACCCTGATCATGATGTTGATGCCGGCGAAACACAAAGCGGCGGTAATCGCCCCCAGCGCGCCGAGGGAAATGTCGATCAGCCCGGGCCGCAAGATCACCAGTGCGCCGAAAAACCCGAAGCCAACCGCAACCCAGGTTTTCATGCTCGAACGCTCGCCCAGTATCCATACCGCGCCGGCGATGGTAAACAGCGGCATGGTGAATTGCAGCGCATAGTAATCGGTCAGGGGGATATGGCTGACCCCATAAAACCAGCACAGAATGCCGCCATAGCCAATCATGGTGCGCGTCAGATGCATGACGGGCTGCCTGGTCTTCAGCTTGCCAACCCCCAGGCGAAGGATCAGGGGCGCCATCATGACCAACGCGATCACGCAGCGCAGAAAGACGATTTCGAACATGGGGTATTCGCCGGCCAGGATGCGTACCAGCGCACCGGTCACCGTATAGGAAAACCCACCTAGCAACATCCATGCGGCGCCCTGTATGGCGGGCGGTATCCCACCCGCCCCTGCGGCCGGGTTTTCGTCGGTCACGTGACTACAGCCTTTGCATTTCAATGACGGGCATACTATTTCAAAGCCCAATCCATTGCGCGGTCCCAAATCAATGAAATCCACCTATTTCGGCTTTCTGGCTGAAAATCGTCGCTTTCTTACCTTCGGGTTCCTGATGGCGCTGTGTTCGAGCTATGGGCAGACCTTCTTCATTTCGGTCTTCGGTGGCGAAATCCGCGCGGAATTCGGCCTGACCCATGGAACCTTCGGGCTGATTTATTCAGTCGCAACGCTGGTCAGCGGGTTTTGCATGATCTGGGCCGGCGGCCAGCTCGACCGGATTCATCTGCGGACATTCAGCTTCGTGATTTGCATCGGGCTGGCGGGGGCCAGCATTTTAACCGGTTCGACCACGTCCCCGCTCATGCTGGGGGTGGCGATTTTCGCCCTACGGCTTTTTGGTCAGGGTTTGATGAGCCATACCTCATTGACCGCCATGGCGCGCTATTTCGATCAGGATCGCGGCAAGGCGATCAGCATCGCCAATCTGGGCTTCCCCACCGGGCAGGCGATCTTTCCGGTAATTTGCGTCATGCTGGCCACCGCGACCAGTTGGCGGAATGCATGGTTCACGCTTGCATTTGTCCTGGCGGCGATTTTGACGCCGGTGCTGCTCTGGTTGCTCAGGGGACATGATGAACGCCACGCCAGGATGCTGGCGCGCAATGAAACCGATGCCGCTAAAGGCAATCATCCGGTACGCCATCAATGGACGCCCGCGCAGGTGCGCCGCGATCCCCGCTTCTGGCTGGTTATGCCGGCGACACTGTCTCTGTCCTTCATCGGCACCGGGATCGTTTTCCATCAGGTCCATCTGGTCGAATTCAAAGGATGGAGCCTCGCCTGGTTTGCGGCCAACTATACCGGTCTGGCGGTATCGTCCGTGGTCACGACGCTGGCGATCGGCCCCATGGTGGACAAGATCAGCGCGGCGCGCCTGATGCCCTATTATCTGATGCCGTCTATCGTTTCGGTGTTGGCTCTGGCGAGCGGAACCGGCCTGTGGCTGGTGTCCGCATTCATGATATTCCAGGGCGTCAGCGTCGGCATGTCACGGGTTGTGGTGGGCGCGGTGTGGGCGGAATGGTATGGCGTCCGCCATCTCGGCGCGATCCGGGCGCTGGTGGCGGCTTTGATGGTCATGGCCAGCGCCGCGTCGCCGGTGTTGTTCGGCTGGATGATCGACAGGGGCATCACCATGGACGCCATCCTGACAATGTCGGCCGTTTACCTGGTGCTGTCGATCGGGCTGATCACAGTCGCGGAGCGGCTCAAGGTTGAACCGGTCTAGTCCGTCAACGCACCCAGTTCGGCCAAATCTTCGACCGAGAGTTTCCAGCCCGCAAGGCGGACATTTTCCGCCGCCTGGCCCGGCCGTCTTGCGCCGGCGATAACGCTGGGGATTTCGGGCTGCATGGCCAGAAACGACAGGGCAAGCTCCAGCAGGCTACGGCCACGGCTGTCCACAAATGCCTGCAGCTTTTCAACCTGATCGAAATTGGCCGCCGACAGCACACCCCCGGTGCCGACGCCGCCATCGCCCAGCCTTGTGCCCTTGGGGGCGGCGGAATCCCGGCTGTACTTGCCGGTCAAAAGCCCGCGATTAAGCGGATAAAACGGCAGAATTCCAACATTGTTGTCGCGGCACACGCCCAGCAGATCACGTTCGATGGACCGGTTCATCACATTATATTCATTCTGCGCCGTGGCGAACGCAGCGAACCCGTATGCGCGCGACATTTCCAGCGCTTCTTCAAGCTGTGCACCGGAAAAATTGGAACAGCCGATGGCCCGGACTTTTCCGGCGCGGACCAGAGCATCCATGGCCTCAAGGGTTTCGGCGATGGGCGTGCGCGGGTCGGGGCGGTGGATCTGGTACAGATCGATGTAATCGGTGCCAAGCCGGTGCAGACTGGCATCAACGCATTGATCGATATGGGATTTTACCGCATCACCGCCCCAGCCGAATTTGGTGGCGATCACCGCATCCCGGCGACGCGCGCCAAGCGCCTTGCCGAGGAATAATTCGGACTGGCCGTCGCCATAGTTTTCCGCCGTATCGAAAAAATTTATACCGGCGTCGAGCGCGTCGAGAATGACCGCGCGGGAATCGGCTTCATTGATGCGCCGTCCGAAATTGTTGCAGCCGATGCCGACCACCGACACCTCGATACCCGATCCGCCCAGCTTCTTGAATTCCATCCCG
>CALGIA010000501.1 GCA_937916005.1 uncultured Rhodospirillaceae bacterium | reverse complement strand
GGCCGCGCGCGCTTCATCCATCAGCTTTGAAAGCGTCGGATCATTGGCCTCCTTCTGGTAGGCCGCCAGTCTGGGGAAATCAATGCCGCTCATGATCCAGAGACAGCCGCCGGGGATCGGCCTGTTCACCCCGTCCCAATCCGCCGTCGCCGGCTGGGGACCGCCGCCGCGCACGAACGGCGCGCCGGCCCGCGCCACCAGTTCCGACGTGCCGGTGCCGTCGATGAAGATCTTGCCCTTCACCGCCTGTGCGCCCGAGGCGTTTTCCACGATCACGGCATCAATCAGGTCATCCTTCACGACCGCATCGACAAACGACGCGCCATAGAGGGTCTGGACGCCCGCCTCCGCCAGCATGTCCGACATGACGCAGCCCGCGCCTTCCGGATTGAATGAGCTGCGCACGAAAGCCGCGTCCGGCGCGAGGATTTTTTCGTAATGGGACAGGGGATTTCCGGCCCAGCCGGGCAGGGTTTTTTCCGTGACGCTATAGATGTGCCCGGCGGCCGCGAACCGGTCCATCAGTTCCGTATGAATGCCGCCGACGCCGGGATTGGCCGCGCCCTGCAGGCCCGACGTGTGGACCCCGCCCGGCATGTCGTACTTTTCTATCAGTATGACGCTGGCCCCCATGCGCCGGGCCTTCAGGGCGGCGGCGAAACCACCCGGCCCGCCACCGACCACAACGATATCAGCGGCGCCGGAGACGGGAATATTTCTGGCGTCGATTGTCAGGGTTTCCAATTTCAGGCCGCGCTTCCGTGGCGCAGCAGCCTGCCGGGCAGAGGGCCTTTGCCGTCGACCCTATCGGTCCCGCCCTGGCGGATCACGACGCCATTCACGATCACCGCGTCGATGCCGAAGGCCTCCGAAATCAGCCGGTCGGCTCCGGCGGGCAGATCATGGACCCGTTTCGGCGGTCCCGCGCCGATTGTGTCCGGGTCATAGACCACCACATCGGCGGGCCGGCCCTCTGCCAGAAGCCCCCGGTCCGTGATGCCGAACACCTCGGCGGGCCGGCCGGTCAGCATCCAGACCGCGTGCTCGGGTGTCAGCGCGCCGCGCTCGCGCACCCAATGGCCCAGCAGATGGGTTGAATAGCAACTGTCATACATCTGGCTGGTATGGGCGCCGGCGTCGGACAGGCCCAGGACCATGTGCGGGTCCTTCAGCAGCATTTCAACGGCGTCCTCGTCGTCATTGAGTAGCGGGATTCGGAACCGCGCCGCCAGATCGGTTTCCAGCGCCAGATCAAGCGCCAGATCGACCGGGTTCACGCCCAGCTCGGCCGCCGCGTCAACCAGCTTGCGTTCGACCAGTTCGGGCCGGCTATGGCAATCGGTGATGGTGATGCCGTGGAAGGACAGGCGAAGCGGTGCGATTTCGCCGCCCATATCACTATCCAGCGCCATGGCGTCCCGGAACACGCGGCGGAATTCCGGATCGTGGTAGATTTTTTTCTTGCCGTCCCGGTCGGCGGCCGACACGGGTTGGAAGAACGGCATGCGCTCGAACGAGAACGGCGATGAGAACTGGAACTCGGACTGCAGCGGCCGGCACGCGACCTGGGGATAGACGGGCAGCCCCGCCTCGAGGATTTCGATTGAGCGGCGCAAATGGCCGATATGTCCGTCGGGCCCCTCCATGCCGGTCAGCATGGCGGTCCAGGTGACGTTGCGCCCGGTCTCGCGGGCCAGGTCCGAGAACTCGTCGAACCAGGGAATGCGCCCGACCGTAATCTGGATCACGCCCGAACCCGCGTCGCGCAGCGCGCTTGCCAGAGTCATGATTTCGCTAAAATCCGCCTGGCGGCTCGGCACCGGCAGTCCCTTGTAGCCCACATGGACCGGCGATTGGGATGTGGAGAACCCGACCGCCCCGGCCTCGATCGCCTCCAGCACCAGCGTGCGCATGATTGCTGTTTCATCCGCCGTCGCCGTACGCTCGATGGATGCCTCGCCCATGGCGAAAAGCCGGACCGGCGTATGGCCGACCAGGACGCCCACATTGATCGCCTTGGGCCGCGCCTCGATGGCGTCAAGATATTGCGGGAAGCTCTCGAACGGCCACGCGCCGAGGCCTTCATCCAGCGCCTCGTAGCTCATGGCCTCGACTTTTTCCAGGGTGCGCATGATCAGGTCGCGATGGTGCGGCCGGGTCGGCGCGATGCCGAAGCCGCAATTTCCCATCACGCAAGTCGTAACTCCGTGCCAGGGGGAAAAGCTCAGCATGGGATCCCACATGATCTGGGCGTCGTAATGGGTGTGAATATCGACGAACCCCGGACACACCACCCTGCCGTCCGCCGCGATCACCGACCGGGCCGCCCCCGGCGCATCGCCAAGCGCCGCAATCCGGCCATCCGCGATGCCCACATCGCCCGGATACCCCGGCGCGCCCGTGCCGTCGATAATCGTCCCGCCGGTGATCTTGATATCATAGTCCATGACGCGCCCTCCCCCTGCATGCTTGGTATTAGATCATTCCGCGGATTTTATTTATAGTGTGGCGATTGAATGACTGGAGGCGACATGATCCGCGAGATGGAAGTACGGGGAGACCTTGAGGCGATGAAATCCGTCGTCGAGAGTATCTATCCCCTGTTTGCGGCGCGCAATCAGATCGGCGTCACGGCCCGGCCCGATCACCCCGAACCGTTATACGATGCGGTCGGCTGGTTGCCCGAGGACGCGCTGGAGGCCGATTATTCGATGATTACCGAGCCCTTTCGCGGCACGGTGATTGAACGGATTTTGGAAAACCTGCCGTTTGCCTATGGCCGCACGCGCCTGATGCTGATGCGGCCGAAATCCTGCCTGTCCATGCATGCGGATCCGACGCGCCGCTATCATTTCGCGATCACCACCAATCCGGGCTGCTATATGGCCGGCATGAACGGCGCCATCGGCACGATCCACCATATTCCGGCCAATGGCATGCTTTATGAGCTGGATGCCCATCTGACCCATACGGCCATGAATTCGGGCGATACGGACCGGGTGCATCTTGTCATCTGCCCCGCCGACCCGGCGCGGCCCACGGACTCCATGCCGGTCGGCCGGATCATGACCGGACAGCCCGACCTTTAGCCTGATCCTATTGTCGGCGGGCGGCCATCTGTGGCACACTCCGCTGCGTCAATAAATTCGGTGCGGCGTCCATAGCGCGTCCTGACCGGTAAATGGGAGAAAACCTGATGAAAATTCACAGCCTGGCAATCGCATTGCTGGTCGGCAGCGCGGCATTCACGACCGCATCCGCCAAGACATACACCCTGAAGGTCGCGAACTTCACGTCGGTGCATTCATCCACCGCGCGCTGGTTCGAGACCAAGAAGAAAGAAGTCGCGGAAAAATCCGGCGGCGATCTGAAGCTGGAAATCTTCTACGGCTCGGCCATGGGCCCGATGCCGCGCCACTACGACATGGCGCGCACCGGCGTCGCCGATCTGGCGTTCTTCCAGCATGGTGTCACGCGCGGCCGTTTCCCGCTGATCGAACTGACCCATGCGCCCTATCTGTTCCCGCCCGACGCCAAGGGCGCCATGGTCGCCGGCAATGTGGCGGCCGACATGAAGGCTCCGTATTTTGCCGCCGAGCACAAGGGCACCAAATCGATGTGGGTGGTCTATAACCGGGCATCGGGCGTCTATGACGGGTCCAAGCCGATCCATGGCCTCGCCGATCTCAAGGGCCGCCGCTACCGCGCGCCGACCCCGACCGACGTCGCCATGCTGAAAGCGCTCGGCGCGCTGCCCATCGGCATGCCGGCCACCCACATGGCGGAAAACCTGCAAAAGGGCACTATCGACGGCGTGGTCACCGATCCCATGGGCGTTTTCGCCTTCAAGCTGGGCGGCATGGTCAAGTACTACACGCCCATGTTCGTGTCCGCGATCAGCTTCGGCCTGGTCATGAACCCGAAATCCTATGACAAGCTGCCCGCCAATCTGCGCGCCATTGTCGATGATCTGGGCACCAAGAAAAGCGCCCTGCAGATGTCCCAATGGAGCTGGGGTGAGGATTCTCCGACCTTCTCCAAATACATGAAGGGCGCCCAGCTGATCAATGTCGAACTCAGCGCGGCGGCCGACACGGCCATGCGGGCCCAGGCCACCAAGGTGATGGCGCAGCGTGTCGCCGCCCTTGAGAAAAAAGGACTTCCGGCGCGCGCGGTCTATGCCAAGCTGAAAGCCCTGTCAGCCAAATATTCGGGCATGTAGCCTGGAAGACACGGCAAATCATGACTCGTATCGTTACGGCGGCGGCGCGGTTTCTAACCCGCGTCGCCGCGGTTTTTCTGGTCGCGATGGTGGCCCTCAATGTGGTTGATGTCGGGCTTCGGTCCGGGCTCAACATGCCCATCTTCGGAACCTATGAAATCGTCGAGCTGCTGCTGGCGGCGGTGGCGTTCCTGGCGATCCCGGAAGTGTTCCTGCGCGATCAGCACATCACCATTGAACTGATCGATCAGATCCTGCCGGATCGCGCGATCGACTGGATGCGCGTCTTCGGCACGTTGTGCGCGCTGGTCTTTGCCGGCCTGCTGGGCTGGCACATGATCCAGCCGGCGCTCGATTTCGTCGAATTCAACGAGATCTCCATGGACCTTCAGATCCCGGTGATCTGGAAAGCCTCAATCATCCTGCTTGCGTTCGGGTTTTCGATCGTGACCGTGGCGGTGATCTTCCTGCGCGACGCGTCCACCGCCCTGGGGCGCAATAAATGACACCACAGATTATCGGTGCGCTGGGCATCCTGGCGCTGGTTACCATGACATTCATGCGCGTGCCGCTGGGCGCGGCCATGGGTCTGGTCGGGCTGATCGGCTACGCCGCCGTGGACGGATGGGACAAGGCGTTCATCGTCTTCGGATCGACGCCTTACACACTGACCCACTATTCCTTTTCCGTGCTGCCCCTGTTCATCCTGATGGGCAGCGTGGCGACCCGGTCCGGCATGTCCCAGGAACTGTTCGTCGCCGCCAATGCGATCTTCGCCGGCAAGCGCGGCGCGCTGCCCATGGCGACTATCGGCGCCTGCGCGGGCTTTGCCGCGATCAGCGGATCGTCGCTGGCCACGGCGGCGACCTTCACCCAGATCGCGGTGCCCGAAATGCGCCGCCACGGCTATGACGAACGGCTGGCCACCGGGTCGGTGGCCGCCGGCGGCACCCTGGGCATTCTGATCCCGCCATCGGTCATCATGGTAATCTACGCCCTGGCGGCGGAGGAATCCGTACCGGCGCTGTTTGCCGCCGGGATGATCCCCGGTATCATCCTGACCCTGCTGTTCGTTCTCGTGATCTGGGTTATCGCCCGGGTTCGCCCCGAATGGGCGCCGGCCGGGCCCATGATGCCGTGGCGCGAGCGCATCGCCGCCGCCGCCGCCATGTGGAAGCTGCTGCTGCTGTTCAGCCTCGCCGTCGGCGGCATCTATACGGGCTGGTTCAGCCCGACCGAGGCGGCGGGCGTCGCATCCTTCGCCGCCATCGTCATCGCAACGTCAATGGGCCGGCTGAGCTTTCAGGACTTTGTCGACTGTCTGATGGAAACGCTGCGGACCACGGGGATGCTGATGTTTATCATCGCCGGGGCGTGGATATTCGCCTATTTCGTGGTCCAGACCAAGCTGCCGACGGCGCTGGTCGATCTGGTGCAATGGCTCGACCTGCCCGGTTGGGCGGTAATCCTGATGATTCTGGTGTTCTACATCATCCTGGGCTGCGTGCTGGATTCGGTCGCCATTATCCTGGTCACGGTCCCGGTTTTCCTGCCCGTGGTCATGTCGTTCGGCTACGACACGGTGTGGTACGGAATCCTGATGGTCGTGGTGGTCGAGGTCGGGTTGATCACGCCGCCGGTGGGGCTCAACATCTTCGTGATCCAGGCCCAGCTACCGGACGTGGCGCTCGGCACCGTGTTCAAGGGTATCATGCCGTTCCTGGCCGCCAATGCAATTCTGATCGCCCTGCTGCTGATATTCCCCCAGATCGCGCTCTGGCTGCCCGGCCTGCTGTTCAGTCAGTAACGGGAGGCGGGCTCAGGCCTTTCGGCCGGTTGGCGCCAGCACGGATAATTGCAGCTTTGACAGCGATGTTCTGGCGCCCGGCCGGTTGGACTCGATCCAGTCCTTTACGGGAACCTCGGTGGCCTGGGAAATCAGATTGAGTTTCTGCAGGGAACTGAGCCCCTCCCAGCTTTTCTCAGCGACCCCGGGAACGCGCCTGGCGTTTGCAAGACAAACCCGTCCCTTCTCGATAATGGCCGGATACAAATTGCTCATAACGGATTCATAAACCGCATCGTTTTCGTGCGAGTCGGCATCGCCGCGTACGCTTGTATCGTGCTGCGCCTGGAACGCGCTTTCCAGCACCAGGGAAGATTCCGGGAAATCCACCTCAACCCCATTGGACTGCTCAAAATAAACAGTGTCGCCGTCGCAATCGACAACCACCCCGACAATATTGCCGGCGACATTGCGAACCATGTCTCCAATTTTGAACATGGGCGTACCCGGCCTCCCTCTTGATGCACCCGCGCCTATATGCGGCCTTATATGCCCGGCAAGGCCCCTTATCCCGCCCGCAACTACTTTTTCTTGTTGGCGAATCCGAACACCGTTTTCATTCTGACGATCAGCGCCGGCGTGACATTAAGTCCCTCAGCCACCACACGCTGCAGCTTTGCCGGCGTGATGGGGTTGACCATCGCCCGCCGCTTTTTCGCTGCCGCAAGGAAGGCCGGGTCCTTTACCGTGGCGGCAAAAGCGGCGCGCAAGGCGGCAAGGCGTTCTTGCGGCACCTTGGGATGGACCCAGTAGGCGAGGCCGATATTGTTGCTGACTTCGAGAAAGCGGACGATCTGTTTCGCCCCTTCTTCCTTCACCTGGTCGGACAGCCGGGGCACGTTCGGGAGATCGGCGATCGCCGGGCCGTACTGGAGCAGATGCACGATCTTCTTGTCGCGCAACCAGTGCGGTTTCACGGACCGCCAGCCCGACCAGTAGCTCATCCGGCCCTGGATCTCGCCCTGCTCCATGGCCTTGTTCAGGGCCGCCCCCGCCTTGTAACCCTTGACGATCTTGAATTTGGTGCCCAGCAGTGCGTTCATCAACGTCGGAGTCAGATAGGTCTCCGAGCCGAAGGCCGTCGCTCCGATGACGAGCGGCTGAAGTTTAGCGGCGTCGAGGGTCTGGGCCGGCGCCGTATGCCAGACCGAGACCGTTCCCGGGTTTGGCGTGATTGAGCCCAGCCACTGAAATTTCGCGGCATCGAATTTCGCGCCCCGCAGCGCGGGCGCCAGCACGGACGGCGGCAGAATCCCGGCGATGAACGTCCCGTCCCGCGGCGCGGCGTTATAGGCGTAGGTGGTGCCGTTGACCCCGCCGCCACCCGGCCGCGCGGTGACGATCACCGTGGGGTTGCCCGGAATATGGTTCCGGATGTGCTGGGACAGCAGACGGGCATAGAGGCCGAGCGAGGCGCCGAGCCCCGACGGCACCATGATGGTAACCGTCTTGTCCTTGTAAAACGCGGCCACTTCCCCGGCGGCGGGTGCGGACAGACCGCACACCGCGATGATGGCGACGGCGGAACTCCGGATGCGCGTTAACATGTTGTCCCCTCCCTTTTTGGTTCTGTTTGGCGCTGCGACAGCGCTGGATCGCGAGCGTATGATACGGGTTCGGGATTGTCCAGCACGCGGGCTTTGGGCGTCAAATGTACCGCGATTGACAACGTCTGGCGTGCTCCATATCTTCAATGAAACCGGACAAATCCCATAGTTTTGGACCTTTTGAGCTAGGGAACCGACTGGATGACCACAGTGCCGCAACTACGGTTCTCCCATATGGGAATATTCGTTCGCGATCTGGACCATATGGCGTCCTTCTACAAGGAAGTTCTGGGCTTCATCGAAAGCGACCGGGGAAACGGGCGCGATTTCGACGTCGTATTCCTCACCCGGGACCCGGTTACCCACCATCAGCTGGTGCTGTCGTCGGGCAGGCCGGAGAACTCTGGACCGACACACGGCGTCCAGCAGATCTCGTTCAGGGTCGACGCGCTCGACGACCTCCGCTTGATGCATGCGGTCGTCGCGCGGCGAGACGACGTGAGCGATATCCAGACCGTGGACCATGGCATCGCCTGGTCGGTCTATTTCCGTGACCCAGAGGAAAATCGCATCGAAGTCTATCTCGACAGCCCGTGGTATGTGGCGCAACCCCATCGGGTGACGCTCGATTTATCGCTGACCGACGCCGAAATCCGCCAGGGGACCGAACAGCGTCTCGGTAGCGACCCCACCTGCCTCCCCATGGCGGAGTGGCGGCGCACCCAGACGGAAAAACTGCGCACCGCAAACGCCGCCAAATAACCGCGCGGGCCGCTATCACATTCCAGGTGATGAGAATTATCATATTGACGCTGCTCAAAAAGTCAGCGAGCGTGTTTCCTCTAGAGAATATTGAATTCAAATTCAAAGGGGGGGACGAAATGGCGGAGGCATCAGACAACACAAGACTTATCATTCCAGGGCTGCGCGGTCTCTATGAGGGGCTTGCGGAGTTTGCCTATCCGTTTGTACGTTTTTGCTTCGGCGCGTTTTTCGTACCGCACGGCTGGGCCAAGATCATCGGTGGGTCGGTTGCCAAATATAACGAAGCGGGCGTGCTGATAGGCGGCACTGCCGCTGGCATGGCAAAAAGACATTTCCCCATACCGGAAGAACTGGCTTGGTATATCGGGATATTGGAGCTGGTCGGCGGGACAATGCTCGCGATCGGTCTGCTGACGCGGCTGGTGGCGATTCAATTCATCGGGTTCATGTTCGTCGCCGCCTTTTTCGTTCATTCCGGCGCATGGTTCTGGACATCCAAGGGTATGGAAATGCC
>CALGIA010000500.1 GCA_937916005.1 uncultured Rhodospirillaceae bacterium | reverse complement strand
CGCCGAAGCCTCCATGCGGCTGTTTTCCAAAAAGGTGATGCCGCGATTTAGATGAACGGCGACCGAGACCATGGAGCGCATTTCATCCCGGGTCCAGCGCGCCTATATATAACGGAACGATCTGCTATGAATGTCTGAATGATCCGGAAATGACACGTTGGAGTATCGATTGAGAGTTCCCATTCACCGGGAAGGCTGGGTGTTTATCGGCCTGTTCGCGGCCATTACGGCCGGGTTGTTTGCATTGCATGACATCGCCGGATGGGTCGGCGTGGCGTTGACGGTGTGGTGCGTGTGGTTTTTCCGCGATCCTGAGCGCGTAACACCGATCGGCGAGGGTCTGATCATCAGCCCGGCAGATGGCCGGGTTCTGCCGATTATCCGCGCGTTGCCGCCGCCGGAACTGGGCATGGGCGGAGGGACTCGCGCCCGGATCAGTATTTTCATGAATGTGTTCAACGTTCATGTGAACCGTATTCCGTGCAGCGGCAAAGTGGTCGCGCTGGCCTACACGCCTGGCAAGTTTTTCAACGCATCCTTCGACAAGGCGAGCGAACATAATGAGCGCATGGCGGCCTGGATCAAGCTGCCGGGTTCGGCCGAGGGCACGACGGAACATGATCTGGCCGTGGTCCAGATCGCCGGGCTGGTGGCGCGGCGCATAAAATGTGCGCTGAAAATGGGAGATAACGTCAAAACCGGCGAACGTTATGGTATTATACGGTTCGGAAGCCGGCTTGATGTCTATCTGCCCGACGGGGTGGAGCCGCTTGTGACGGTCGGCCAGATCACCAAGGCAGGGGAAACCATTCTCGCCAAATTGGAAACCAGTCAATGAAGCACCGACGATTGCCCCGGGAACGGCTCAAGGAACTTTCCTTTACCAAGCTGATTCCCAACATGCTGACGTTGCTCGGCCTGTGCGCCGGGTTGACCGCGATCCGGTTTTCGCTAACCGGCCAGTGGGAAGCGGCGGTGGCGGCGATCCTGCTGGCGAGCCTGCTGGATACGCTGGATGGCGGCATGGCCAGATTGCTGGGCGTGGGCAGCAGTTTCGGCGCGGAACTTGATTCTTTGGCCGATCTGGTCAGCTTTGGGGTCGCGCCCGCAATCATGGTCTATGCCTGGACCATGAACGACGCCGGCAGCACCGGCTGGGCGTTGACGTTGATGTTCTGCGTCTGCAGCGCGCTGCGCCTGGCCCGGTTCAACACGGCGCTGGACAGCACGGACCGCCCACCCTGGGCCTATCGCTATTTCACCGGCGTCCCGACCCCGGCCGGGGCCGGGATGGTGCTATTGCCCATGTTGCTGAGCTTTCAGTTCCCGGATTTCGGGTTCCACCACATGGCCCTGAACGGCGCCGTGCTCTTCACGGTTTCGCTGCTGCTGGTGGGCCGCACGCCGACCTATTCGCTCAAAAGCATCCGCGTGCCCCACACTTACGTGCTGCCGACCATGGTGCTGGTGGCGCTGCTTGCCGGGTTCGCGGTCGGCGCGCCCTGGGCGACCCTGACCGCGGTGCTGGCGATCTATCTGGTCAGCATGCCGTTCAGCTATGTGACCTACAAGCGGGCCGAACGCACCGCAACGACAGCGAAGGCCGCGACAGGCGGAACGGAAATACCCGCACATCAATCCGCCGACGCGGACAAATAATTACGAATCCAGGGATAAAATCATGAAGCTTTATACGTTCTTCCGGTCTTCGGCCTCGTTCCGCCTGCGGATCGCGCTCAATCTCAAGGGGCTCGACCATGAATCGGTCTTTGTCAGCCTGCCCAAGATGGAGAATTTCGACTCGGAATTCACCAACCTGAACCCGCAGCAATTGCTGCCGACGCTGGTCGACGGCGACGACGTACTGATTCAGTCCATGGCGATCATTGAATATCTCGACGAAACCTATCCCGAAATTCCGCTGATGCCGGATACCCCGTCCAAACGCGCCTATGTGCGCGCCGTGTCCCACGGAATCGCCTGCGACATCAGCCCGCTCAACAATGTGGGGCCGCTAAGGTATCTCGAAAATGAAATGGGGATTGATGCCGATAAGCGGCAGGCCTGGTACGAACATTGGGTGAAGAAAGGCTTCATCGCCCTGGAAGCGCTGCTGGTCCAGCGCGGGCTGTCGGGCAAGTACTGCTTCGGCGATCAGGTCACCCTGGCCGATATCTGCCTGGTGCCCCAAGTGTTCAACGCCCAGCGCTTCAACTGCCCGCTGGAAGATTACCCGACTCTCATGGGCATCTTCAGCAATTTGATGGAACTGAAACCGTTCATCGACGCCCAGCCCGACAATCAACCCGACAAGGTATGAAGCTTACTCGGCAGCCGCCGCATCGAGGATGTGCTGCGGTGTGGAACTGACCACCTCGGCATAGTCCGGGGTGAAGGCGCCGTCGCCCGCGCCCTCGATCAGCCCGACGAATTCCGGCTGAAGCCGCTTGAGCTCAACTAGGATACGGGCGTGTTCCGCCACATCCGACCATTCGGCGATCAGATAGAAGCGCTGTGGATCTTCCGTGTGGCGCAGCAGAACGCCGTCCTTTACCTGGGCCGGGGATTTATGCATCGGGTTCACGTCGGAATAGTCGAAATCGACGAATTTTTCGATGAACTCTTCCTCTCGACCGGCTTTGACGCGGAAATCATAGATATGGAAAAAATTGCCTTTCGCAGCGAGTGGTTCCTGAGCCATAGCGATTTTCCTTTTCGTGGTGATTCATTCCCGAACCCTACCCCTTGGCGCATCGAAAATCAAAGCGGACAATAGGCCGCGCCATTGCAGTGGATGGTCTGGCCGCTAATATAGGTGGCGCCGGGCCCGACCAGGAAACGGATCAGATCCGCCATGTCCTGTGGGACGCCCCGGCGGCCCATGGGAATATCGGAAACATCCATGACCGGCGGCGCGACAGAACTGGACCCGACGCGTTCGGTTTCAAACGTGCCGACCATGACCATGTTGGACCGGATATTACGTTTGCCCAGATCCAGTGCGAGGCCCCGGGCGAAACCGGCGAGTCCGCCCTTGGTGGCCATGACGTGACTGCGCGACGGCGCGCCCCGGTGCGAATTGAGCCCGCCCACGCTGATGATCGACCCGCCACCACGCGCGATGATATGAGGCACGCAGGCCCGGGTCATGCGGAACGACCCGTTCAGCGCCGTATCCTGCACGAATTCCCAAGTCTCCATGTCCAGTTCTTCGATCGATTTGCTCGACCGGACGGCAGCATTATTGACCAGAATATCAACCCCGCCGAATTCGGCCACCGTGGCGGCCACCATCGCCTCGACCGCGTCTCCGTCGGTGATATCGGCCAGATAAGGCATCGCGCGCCCACCGCTTTCCGTGATCTCGTGGGCGACTTCGTCGCACAGATCGCCGGAACTGCGCGCGTTGATCACCACCGCAGCCCCGGCCCTGGCCAGTTCCACAGCGGTCGCCCGCCCGATATTTCGCGCGCTACCGGTCACGATCGCGACCTTGCCCGTGAGTTCGTCCTTCAGATCAGCCATGAAACGGTCCTTTCGCGAGTTAAGTCGTTGGAACTATTCGACAGCATGGAAGCTTCGCAGGAAAGCAATTTTGCACTGCGGCGCGGGGCCTGTTCTGATAAGACTCGGGCCAAGAAGAATCCAGATCAGGAGAGCGCCATGCCCATAAATTCGGGCGCCGACTATATCGAAAGCCTGCGCGGCCGGAACCTTCGGGTCTATCTGTTTGGCGAGCTTGTCGCCGAGCCGGTCGACCACCCCATGATCCGCCCATCGATCAACGCGGTGGCGAAGACATATGATCTTGCCAATGAAAACCCGACCCTGGCGAGCGCCAAATCCTCGATCTGCGGCAAGCAGGTCAATCGCTTTCTGCAAATCACCGAAAGCGTCGATGACGTGGTGATGCAGAACCGCATGCAGCGCAGGCTTGGCCAGCTCACCGGCACCTGTTTTCAGCGCTGCGTGGGCATGGACGCCATCAATTCCCTGCATTCGGTGACCCACGAGATCGATGAGAAACACGGCACCTTCTATCACGACCGGTTCAAGGATTTCGTGCGCGACATGCAGGAAAAAAACTACGTGATCGGCGGCGCCATGACCGATCCCAAGGGCGATCGGAGCAAAGGGCCGTCGGATCAGGAAGACCCGGACATATTCGTTCATGTGTCGGAACGGCGCGACGACGGGCTGGTGATAAGGGGCGCCAAGGCGCATCAGACCGGCTGCATAAATTCCCACTGGGTCGTGGTCATGCCGACCATGCGATTGCAGGAAAAAGACCGGGATTATGCCGTGGTCTGCGCGGTTCCCGTCGATGATCCGGGGTTGAGCTTCATCTATGGACGGCAAAGCTGCGACACCCGCGCCATGGAAGACGGCGACATAGACCAGGGTAATGCCGAGTTTGGCGGCCAGGAAGCCATGATCATTATCGACGACGTATTCGTGCCCTGGAACCGCGTGTTCATGGATGGCGAAACCGAATTCGCCGCCGATCTGGTGGAACGCTTCACGTCCTATCACCGGCGCAGCTATGTCTGCAAAACCGGGCTGGGCGACGTTCTGACGGGCGCGGCGGGAGCTATCGCCGATTACAACGGGGTGCCGAAAGTGTCCCACATCCGCGACAAGCTGATCGAGATGACCCATCTCAATGAGACCATCTACGGGTCGGGCATCGCGGCGTCCCATGAATCGTTTCAGACCAAATCGGGCAATTACCAGCCCAATGACATGCTGGCCAATGTGTGCAAGCACAATGTCACCCGCTTTCCCTATGAGCTGGCCCGGCTGGCCCAGGACATTGCCGGCGGGCTGGTCGCCACCGCGCCGTCGGAACAGGATTTGAAGTCGCCGGTCACCGGACCAATTTTGCGCAAGTTCCTGGTTGGGCGGCCCGGCGTGACGGCGGAAAACCGCATCCGGATTCTGCGGTTGATCGAAAACATGACCCTGGGGCGCAACGCGGTCGGCTATCTGACCGAATCAATGCACGGGGCAGGATCGCCCCAGGCCCAGCGCATCCAGATATCCCGCCAGATGGATCTGGATTACAAGATCGACTTGGCCAAGCAACTCGCCGGGGTCAAAGAGGACGATGACGGATCGGGAAAAACCGGCCTGTCGCCCCATTTTGGCCGGATGTTTCCGGGCGAAGACGATCAAATTTAAGGAGAACCCTGAACATGCGCGCCGTTGTTATCAGTGACATAGAAAACCGGGAAAGCGTTGAAATCCGTGACATCGACGACCCGATCCCAGGCGACGATGATGTTTTGGTCGACGTAAAGGCCTGTGGCGTCAATTTTACGGACCTTCTCTCTCTGGATGGCAAATATCAGAACAATCCGCCGCCGCCATTCACGCCGGGCAAGGACGCCGCCGGCGTGGTGTCGGCCGTCGGATCGAATGTCACGAGCCACAAAATCGGCGACCGGGTGCTGGCCCATGTCAATAACGGGGCGATGGCCGAAAAAACCGTCTGCCATCAGGCTCTGGCCTGCGCGTTGCCCGACGGTGTGGCTTTCGAGGACGCCGCCGCCATGGGGCTCGCCCATTTGACCGCCTATTTCGCGCTGACCAGACGCGGCAAGCTGCAGGCGGGCGAAACCGTGCTGGTCAATGGCGCATCCGGCGGGGTCGGGCTGGCCGCTGTCGGTTTGGCCAAGGCGCTCGGCGCCAAGACCGTGCTGGCCGGGCTGACATCGCCCGGCAAGGCGGATGCGGTCAAAGCCGCCGGGGCCGACGCGGTCATCGATCTCACCGTCGACGACCTCAAAGACGGCCTGCGCGCCCAGGTCGCCGAAGTGGTCGGCCGGCAGGGTGTCGACATGGTGCTCGATATGGTTGGCGGCGCTGTGTTCGAGGCGAGCTTGCGCGCGATCGCCGATGAAGGCCGGGCGGTCGTGGTCGGTTTCGCGTCGGGAACGATCCCGGCGGTGCGGACCAACTATTTGCTGCTGAAAAACATTTCCGTCGTCGGGATGACGGTAAATTCCTACTTGAAATCGCGATCACCCGACATCGCCAAGGCGCAGGCCGCTCTGTTCGAGCTTCTCAAGGCCGGGAAAATCGACCCCAATATCATGGCGCGGCTGCCTTTCGACCAGTTCCGGGACGGAATCCGGACCCTGGAAGACCGAAAAATCGTCGGCAAAACGGTTTTGCTCATGTAATGGGGAAAATTTTCATCGAAGCTCCTTCCTGTTCCGCCCTGTGGGAGCTATCTTACGGTAACGCCCCATTGATGCGCCCCTGGGCGCAATTGTCTAAACACGAGGTGACCTCGATATGCGGAAATATCTTCAAATCAATCTCAACGACCGGACCATCAAGACCGAAGAACGGGATGGCGAGGATGTCATTCGTATCGGGCGGAATTACATCGCCAAGAGCCTGCTGGCCGAAGGTGTCGCCAAAGTCGATCCGCTGTCGCCGGAAAATCCGCTGATCTTTTCCGCGGGTCCGTTTGCGGGCGCAAATTTTTCCAACGCCAACCGCCTTTCCATCGGCTGCAAGAGCCCGTTGACCGGAGGCATCAAGGAAGCCAATGCGGGCGGCACGTTCGCCTTCGCCATGGGCCAGCTTGAAATTTCCGGCTTTACCCTCCGCGGCGTGTCCGATGACTGGGTCGTCATAAGGATCACCAAGGAAGGCGACATCACCTTCGAGGACGCGACGCCCTATATGGGCACTGGCGTGATGGAATCCACGGCCAAGCTGTTTGAAAAATATGGCGACAAGGTCGCGATCGGCCTGATCGGCCCGGTGGCCGAATATCTCGGCCTGATTGCGGGCATCGCCTTTACCGATCCGGAAGGCCGGCCCACGCGCATCGCCGCGCGCGGCGGCGTCGGTGCCGTGATGGGGTCCAAGAAGGTCAAGGCCATCGTGGTCGACAAGGACAAAATGCCAACCTTCCATGACCGCAAGAAGCTCATGGGATATGTCCGCGAATACGGCAAGATGCTGAAAGCTGACCCGGCGATCGAGGCCTTCAGCAAGCTCGGCACCGCC
>CALGIA010000499.1 GCA_937916005.1 uncultured Rhodospirillaceae bacterium | reverse complement strand
CGTGCCGCCGGTTTCCCGGCTGTAGAAGAACGTTTCCTCGTCCACTTCCTTGGCTTCGTGGGTGTGGCGGATGAACACGACCTCGATCTTGCCATAGCGCCGCTCCAGGAACAGGTGCAGCAGCATGAAAAACCGCTTGGCCAGATCCTTTTCATGCTGGGCCATGGATCCCGACACATCCATCAGGCAGAACATCACCGCCTGGGTGTTGGGTGACGGACGCGATATGAAATTGTTGTAGCGCAGATCGTTGGGGTCGATATAGGGAACCACAATGCGCCGCCGCGTCAGTTCGGCAAGCTCGGCGCGCACCTCTTTCATCTCGTCGTGATCTTCCGGCGTCGGGCTCGACTTGCTCTCAAGCGCGAAGAGCCGTTTTTCGAGATCCTCGATCATGTCATTGGACGGACGTTTCAAAGCAAGCCGGCGGGCATAGGAATTGCGCATGGTGCGCACCAGGTTGAGATTGCTCGCCGTGCCAGAGGTGGTCATTCCGGCGCGTTGCGGCTTGTAGGCCACGACCTCCTTGAGGCTGGTTTTCACCAGATCCGGCAGCTCCAGATCCTCGAAGAACAGATCGAGGAATTCATCGCGGGTCAGGGCGAATTCGAATTCATCCTCGCCATCGCCCGAATCGGTGGCTTCCTTGCCGCCTTCGCCGCCGGCCCCCGCTTGAGGTTTCTGGATCTTGTCGCCGACCGAGAATTCCTTGTTGCCCGGCAGCACCCGTTCACGGTAACCGCCGGACCGGGCATGATGAAAACGTGGCTCCGCAATGCCCTTGGAAGGGATTGTGATGGTTTCGCCACTGGCGGAATCGGTCAGCTTTCGATCGCCGACCGTTTCCTTCAGGGAGTCGCGGATCTGCGCCTTGGTGCGCCGGATGAAGCGCTGCCGATTGGCAAGGCTTTTGCCCTTGGGGTTGAGTCGCCGGTCGATGATGAAAAACGAACCCATGAGAGCTCCCGTCAACCGGCCTTGTTCACACGCATATACCATTCCACCAGGCGTCGCACCTGGCGTTCGGTATATCCCCGCTCGCACATACGACTGAGGAACTCAGCATGCTTGGTGTCCGTTTCGCTGTCCTTCTTGGTGCCGAAGGAGATCACCGGCAACAATTCCTCGACCTGGCTGAACATGCGCTTTTCAATCACGTCGCGCAGTTTTTCATAGGATGTCCAGGCCGGATTCCTGCCTTCATTGTTGGCTCGCGCCCGCAGGCAGAACTTCACCACCTCGTTGCGGAAATCTTTCGGATTGGCGATGCCCGTGGGTTTTTCGATCTTGGACAGCTCGGTGTCCAGGATTTCCCGGTCGAGCATCTGGCCTGTGTCGGGATCCTTGAAGTCCTGATCCTCGATCCACGCGTCGGCGTAAGAAATATAGCGGTCGAACAGGTTCTGGCCGTATTCGCCGTATGATTCCAGATAGGCTTTCTGGATTTCATTGCCCAGGTTTTCGGCAAAACGCGGCGCGAGTTCGCCCTTGATGAATTCGAGATATTTCTTCTCGGTTTCTTCGGCGAATTGTTCGCGCTTGATGGCCTGTTCCAATACATACATCAGATGCACCGGGTCGGCGGCGACTTCTTCCGTGTCGTGGTTGAAGGTCGCCGACAATACCTTGAACGCGAAACGCGTGCTGATCCCGGTCATCCCTTCATCGACGCCCGCGGCCTCACGATATTCCTGGATCGATTTGGCCTTGGGGTCGGTGTCTTTCAGGTTTTCTCCGTCATAAACACGCATCTTCGAATACAGGTTCGAATTTTCATGCTCGGTGAGCCGGGTCAATACGCCGAAGCGCGACAACAGGGTCAATGTTTCCGGCGCGCAGGACGCCGTGCTGAGCTCGCTTTCCGTCAACAGTTTTTCGTAAATCCGGGTTTCCTCGGACACGCGCATGCAATAGGGCACCTTCACGACGCAGATCCGGTCGAGGAAAGCCTCGTTATTCTTGTTGCCCTTGAAATTCTGCCATTCCGCCTCGTTGGAATGGGCCAGCACAATGCCTTCGAACGGCAGCGCGCCCATGGTTTCCGTGCCGATGTAATTGCTTTCCTGGGTCGCGGTCAGCAACGGGTGCAGCACCTTTATGGGCGCCTTGAACATCTCGACGAATTCCAGCAAGCCCTGGTTGGTGCGGTTAAGTCCGCCGGAATAGCTGTAGGCGTCCGGGTCGTTCTGGCTGTAATGCTCCAGCTTGCGGATATCGACCTTGCCGACCAGGGTTGAAATGTCCTGATTGTTCTCATCGCCCGGTTCGGTCTTGGCGATCGCGATTTGGCGCATTTTGGACGGCATCAGCTTGACGACGTTGAAATTGGAAATGTCGCCGTTGAACTCGTCCAGCCGCTTGACCAGCCAGGGCGACATCAGCCCCTTGAGGCGGCGCTGCTCGATCCCGTACTTGTCTTCAAGCAAATCGCCCATGCGCTCTGCATCGAACAGGCTGAGCGGCGATTCGAACAGCGGACTGATCTGATCGCCGGCCATCAGCACATAGATCGGATTGATTTCCATCAGGGTCTTCAGCCGTTCGGCGAGCGAGGACTTGCCGCCGCCCACCGGGCCCAGCAGATAAAGAATCTGGCGCGCTTCCTCCAGCCCCTGTGCGGCGTATGTGAAATAGCCCACGATCCGCTCGACGGTTTCCTCCATGCCGTAGAAGTCACCGAAATTCGGGTATCGCTTGATGGATCTGTTGAGAAAGATGCGCCCAAGGCGCGGGTCCCGGCTTGTATCGACAATTTCCGGTTCGCCGATGGCGGCCACCATTCGTTCGGCGGCTGAGGCGTATAGGGTGGGATCGTCTCGGCAGGCCAGCAGGTAATCCTGCAGGCTCATGCTTTCGTGTTTTTCTCGGCTGTAAACCTCGGAATAACGGTCAAAGACTTCCATAATGGGCTCCGCTCTGGGACGATCCAAGGATCGTCCTGTTCGTGGTTCCGGCGGTTTTAGCCCCCCAAAATTCCCCGAGACGTGTTCGACACTCCTGCCGGACTACGGTGTGCCGCACGTTTTTATTCGTGGTCTCCTATCTGCATCTCACTACCCAACGACTACTCGAACCGGGCCGGGGAATTTGTTCCCCTGCAACAAGGACAGAATTTTGCCCTCCGATTTCGAATACGAGGTTAGGGAGTGAATGGTTAACAAACGTTCAATCAGGTTGCTGTTCATGGCACCACCTCCAATCGAATCCGTCGAACTATGCCCGAAAGTTGGTGACGGTGATTTCAGGCGGCGTGTTTGATTT
>CALGIA010000498.1 GCA_937916005.1 uncultured Rhodospirillaceae bacterium | reverse complement strand
GCCCCGAGAAACCCGGTCCCGACCGCGATCAATCGCCGGGGGCCGATTTTTTCGCCGAGAAATGTCGTCGCCAGCAAAATGACGAAAAGCGGCATGGTGAAGTGGATCGCGGTGGCGTCGGCCAACGGCATTACGCTGATCGCGTAAAACCACATCACCATGCCGATGAAATTCAGCGTCGACCGTTGAACATGCAGCCAGGGTACGCCGGTTCGAAGCCCGCCCCAGCCGCGCCACATGAAGAAGGGCGCCATGATCATCATGCCCAGAAGCGACCGGAAAAACACGATCTCGAACGAAGTCATGGTGCCGCTCAGATACCGCACCGAAATGGGCATGCCGGTAAAAAATCCCGCCGCGGTAACGGCCCAGAAAGCGCCGCGAACAATACGGGGCTGGCCGGCGAACCACGCCAGGGCCTGGAAACGCTGGGCGGCATTCATACGGGGGGCTTAGGCGCGGCGTTTCAGGGTGATCAGCGCCGCTTCGCTTTTGGAAAAATAACGCACGGGAAGGCCGGAAATTCCCGCCCCCGGGCTTGTATATCCCGCCATCCCGTCGCACCGCCACGAACCGGTCGCATAGGCCCGCCTGGCCGCGATATTGGTGATGATGGGCCGGCCGCCTGGCAGGCAGATCTGTCCGCCATGGGTGTGACCGGTCAGATAGAGTGATATTCCCGCCGCCGCCGCGTGCTCCACGATTTCGGGTGAATGCACCAGGGCGATATTGAACCCGTCGGGGGTCGAGCGCAGCGCTTCAAGCGAGTGGACGGAATAATAGTAATGGACGTCGTCGATGCCGGTCAGGTGAACCCTGTCGTCGCCGCGCGCCAGGCTGAGTGTTTCGTTTGCGAGCATCCGGATGCCGAGCTTTTCAAACGGTTCCATCATTTCCACGGAATCGTGATTGCCCAAAACGCCATATATACCGTCGCGCGCCGACACAGCGTCGACCAACTCTTGCATTGGCGACAGAATTGCGTCGAAAGGGCCCCGAATGTTGAAACGATAATCGCCAGTCAACACGCAGGCATCGACCGGAACGCCCCTCACCAGTTCCGCCAAATGCCCGATGCCGTCGGGCAGGCCATCCACATGCAAATCCGTCAGATGCAGGATGGTGTACCCGTCAAAGGATTCGGGCAGATCATCGAAAGTAAATTCCATCCGGTTGAGCTTGATCCGGACGGCGTTGCGCAGCCCCCGGCGGTACACGCCGGAAGCTTTCAGCACCGTGCCCAGCCGTTCGATCAGAAACTTGAATAAGGGAAACCGCCGCATCCGGCGTCGGCCATCGGGCAGCCGTTTCTCGTTGTGGGCTTCCATATAACGCCGCCGCGTCGCCCATTGCGCCCGAAGACCGGGATCACTTGAATCGCTGGAATCGGGGGAATCGGGGGAATTGGCGCCTGGTGTATCCGCATGCGCAATGGCTGCGGGACCCGGATTTCGGCCCCTTTTCCCGGGCGAAATATCAAGTGGGATCGCGACACTGCCGTCGGCGCGCAAGATTTGTCCGTAGTCCACCGTCAATTTCGGTTTCCCCCCGCATCCGTATCCGCCTGATTATACCCCAGCTTGGGCTGATCCGGAGTCGATAGTGAAAACGTGTCTTGTCGCCGATCGGATCGCACCAGCATGGCGCCCCTTCCCGCCGGTCGATAACCGATCGCCACGGTCTTGCCGGAAATATCGACGGATTTAATGTTTTCGATGATATGCGCCCCTTTGCCGGGCCCCAGCAACGCCTCAAGCAGAATCTGCATCGCCGGGGCAGAGAGCGATTTCGGGAGCCCTATCTTGCCGATACGAATGCTCGTGATGTCCAAACCCTGTCGCGACGGGGCGATGGATGCGACGATATTGACATAACGCCCCGTCACTCCGGCGACTTCAGGGAGTTCGGCGGTTGCCTCAATTCGCACGCTCGACGCATCAACCACGACACGCCCGCTAATCGGATGGTAATCCGCCAAACCGGCGGTCAGCGCGTTATTCAATTCATCTTCACGAGCGACGATGGTGGTGGTTTCGCCCGTTGCCATGTGTTTCGGGTCATAGCGCAGCAGCAGCGAAGCTGCGCGTTCCAGGTCATCGCCGGAAAGCTGATGTGTCTCCGCAATCATCGGCTGGCGTTCGGTGCCCAGCACAATGGCCGCGACCGGCGCGCCGATCAACACGGCGGGGATCATCAACCAAAACATCAGGCTGATCGTTGTTTTCACGATAGGGAAATCCTCGTCATCGCACCAAGTGGTTTCGGCGGGCCGACCGTCAAGCTAATAAAACGGAGTGAAAATTTCGTCAATTCTCGCCCTTATCGGCTGGGCGACAGGGGGATGCAGCCCTGTTTGGCTGATTTTGACTTCAGCCTGTTGCAAAAGGCAAAAGCCGCGTCGCGGCTGGTCAGTGGCGCGGCCCGAAGCCGGTGATAAACCCCCCGTTCTGGGCCAAGATCAACCCGGACAATATCGGATTCCAGGTTCCGGAATTCCTCACTGAACGCTTGCTTTAGCTTGCTCCAGGCTCTTTTTGCCTCCCGTAGGGTACGAAACGAGGCAAGTTGCGCCCGCCAGATGCGGATTTCGGGCTTCGACACTGACTGGGACTCGGGCGGGGGCGACATTTCGGGAACGGGTTTTACAACTTTCGGCTCCGGCGGCGCATCAACCGGCGCCGCCGATACTTCCGGTGGAACCGGGAGGACCGGCTGTTTGGTCGACATCGCGGGAGCATCCGAATTCTTTGCGTCAGGCTCCATTGCGGCGGTGTCTTTTTTGCCAGCGTCCTTGGTCGCCCGCCGCGCGACCAAAAGAGCCTTCAGCCGCTTGACCTGGGTTTCGCCATCCGCATGTCCGCGTTCGCTGGATTTCTCATACCAGTAAATTGCGTCTTGTGTGCTTTGGGTGAAGATGGCGCCCTCTTCATACATCCTGCCAAGACGAAACAGCGCCTCGGGCAGCCCCTTGGCGGCTGCCATGGTGATCCATTTCACGACTTCCGCATCGTCGCGCTTAACCCCCTGACCGGAAAAATACATGACGCCGAGATTAAGCTGGGACGTGGGGAAACCACGGTCAGCCGCGCGGCGGAACCATTCGGCGGCTTTCTTGTAATCCTGCTCCGCGCCTTCGCCGCGATAATACATGATGGCGAGCCCATGCTGAGCGGCGGCGAGACCGCCCTTCGCGGCGCGTTGTTGCAAATCGAACGCCCGGGCCAAGTTTTTCTCGACGCCGCGGCCCTTCAAATACATAACCGCAAGATTGTACTGGGCGCGCGGATCGCCTCTTTCCGCGAGGTCCACAAACTCGCGCAGCGCCGTCTTGTAATCTCCCTTCTTGTACGCTTCCACCCCAGCATGGACATCGGCGCGGCCAGGTCCGGCCACCAGAATGGTCACGAGGAAGACACACGGAACCAGCGCAGAGATAAACTTTGTGTGGCAAAGACTCAAAAGCACCTCGAATTATTTCATCGTGATCCGACCGTAATGCATTTGATTATCCCGACAGGACAAAGTTCACAAGGGAGATCAGAAAAATAGCGATCATGCCAAACACTCCGACCAGAATAAGGTTCTGCCGCATAATCAACCGTTCAGGCGGAACATGGAACAGGGCTGATGACAGCACGACCGAAATGCCGGATATGGATATCATGGCCGCGAGCGCCCAACCGGTGAGAATTGCCAACATCAGCGAGAGATCGGCAATTCCATGGGGCAGGTGGGCGACCAGCACCAACAGCACCGTGGCGCTGACAATCGGGTGAATGCCGAAAAACCCGGTGATGCACATTCCCCCGATGATTACCGCGATTACGGTTACGGGCGATGGCGTCAGAAGCGCGAGATCCGGCACAAGGCCGCTATGCGCCAGCGCCCCCGCGAAGACCATACCCAGGATGACGGAAAAGGTCAGAATGCCGATTTCGCCGCCCAGATTACCAAGCCCGCGATACGTTGCCCGGCAGGCGATCGCCGCCTTGGCGCGCCCCAGCGGCGCCAGCGCCAGGGCGCAAAGGGGTGGCACGCTAATGGCCAGGGATTGCAGCGTCGACAACCCCGAAACGCCGGAAACAACAGCCACGACAATCGCCGCCACCGCCACATTGGGCAGTACCGGCCCCAGAGACCGCAGCGAGCGCACAAGCCCCAAGACGCCGCCTGCATTGTCAAACAGTACATAGGAAGTCAAAAGCCCAACCATCGCCAGAAGGAACCCCGCCGGCATGATTTGCCAAAGCGGAACGTCCGGCAAATACTCACTTGCCAACGCCATGGATACAAAAAATGGCGACCATACCGCCGCCAGACACATGCCCCGAAGCCCGACAGCGACGAGCTGCCGGCGTTCGTCCTCAACGGCATCAGGCCCTGCAATCGGCGCCAATAGCGAGAAGATCCCGACGCCGAGTACGGACCCTATGGCGTGGCAACCGATCAGCAGCCCGCCATCGCGTTTGGCCCGTGGCAGCGATGCAAAAAGGAAGCGTGTTGTCGCGATTTCGGGCCGTTGATCCGCCGTAGAGCGAATCAACATTGCAGTCGGCATGAAAGCCAGAAAAATCAGAGCTTTCTGAAACCCCGGCCAGAGCGCGGACCAGACACCAAAGGCGAAACACAACGCCAAGCTAGCCGCCAGCAACGCACCACACAGCGCAAGCGTCTGCCATCTGCTTGCCGCGAGGGCGAACAGGACAAAAACGATCAGGCCGGGCGTGAGGACATTCGCCAGTATTGCGGATGGAAAGACGAGATAGACAAGCTCGCCCGCCCATAGCAGAGCAAGCATGGTTTCCAGTCGGAATACCTTGTGTGAAAAAGACGAAAGGTTGAAATTTGGCGTTGTCACGGGCGCTGAGTATAGCGGTGATTTGGGCCGAAGGGGTATTCTGAAATGCCGATGCTGAAATGCCAACGGGGAAATGGCGGCGGGAATCACCCTTTCGCGCTGCGTTCCTGGTATTCGTCCGCGGCATCGTCAGCCGCCTTGGGCGCGGCGACACCGGAAACGCCCGACCAACGATAGATCGCGTCCAGCAACAGCTTGGGATCAATGGGCTTGGACACATAATCATTCATGCCGGCCGCCAAATAGGTTTCCCGGTCGCCATGCATGGCATGGGCCGTAACGGCAATAATGGGAATTGAACTTTTGTCGCCATCCAGGGCGCGAATCTCGCGGGTGGCTTCGACGCCGTTCATTTCCGGCATCTGGATGTCCATCAGGACAATGTCATAATTGCCATTGATAACGGCCTTGACCCCCTCCAAGCCGTTTCCAGCGACATCGACCAGATAACCCTGAGCCGCAAGCATCGCCGTGGCGACCAGCTGATTTACCTGGTTGTCCTCAACGAGCAGTATTTTCAACGAGTTGCTGGATTCTGACATCGACCGTAATGTTCTATTTCCGGGTTCGCAAACCAATTGCAGATTTGGCAAATCTATATGTCCAACATTAAGGTCCCGTTAATTAAGCGGGAAGCGCAAGACGTCTGTCGCATGATATTTAATGGTATGACAGGGCGGAATCCGTGAAATCCGGCTGTTTTGAACTTCCGCCATACCCTCGCCTTTATCCTGGTGGATAAGGGCCTTAATTCGGTTTCGGTAACTCAAATTTGGAAGAATTCCATTGATCAGACCTCTCTCAATCCTTTCCCTGATAATGTTCA
>CALGIA010000497.1 GCA_937916005.1 uncultured Rhodospirillaceae bacterium | reverse complement strand
CATTCCGCCGGAAATTCACAGCTGATGGCTGGTCCCGTACATGTCGACCAGGATGTTTTCATCGCCGTCCATGGGTGTCCCGGCCAGCCGGTCTGCGAGCCAGTCATTGATCAGATGGCCGGGGCTTTCACCCAGCGAGACCGATGACGCGCCGCCGATGCTGTGTTTCGCGCCCTCATACACCACCAGCTTCTTGGGCGCGCTGATCCGTTCATAGAGATCATAGGTATATTCGATGGGGCTGAGTTCATCGTCTTCGCCGGCGACGATCAGGATCGGACATTTTATGCCGCCGACCACGTCGCGCAGATCGAAACCCGTCATGTAGGAATCGAATTCCGCCTCGTCGGTGATCCCGGCCATGAACATGAAGCGCATGCGGAAGGTGGGCGACGCGGCGTTGAAGATGGAATCCAGGCCGGGCTCATGCACCACGAAGGCCGTCGCCAGCCCCTTGATGCGGTCGCCCAGCGCCGACGCGGCCAGCGGCGTGAAATAGGTGCCGAAGCTGGTGGCGCGGATCGCGATGCGGTCCGGGTCGATGGCCGGATGGTCCTGCATGAAATCGATGGCGGCCACGCCGGCCTCGCGATGGTTGGTCGCCGTCACATAAACGCCCCGCGAGACGGATTGACCCTGGCCGGGACCGTCGATGGCCAGCACCGCGACGCCCCGTTCCAGCATCACATCGCCATACATGGACACCACGTTTTCCTTGCAGCCGTCCATGCCGCCTACGTTGAGCACACAGGCGAAGCGTTCGCCGTCGGCGGGTTTGCGGGGCAGGTGCAGCAAGCCTGACAGGAACTTGCCCTCGAACGGAATTTCGACCCGTTCCACGGGCCGCGGCGCGAACTGGATGTATTTGTCGTAGCACGCATTGATGGCGGTTTCATATTCCAGGTAGCGGCTATCCACCTCATAGAGCGGCCAGCGCGCCGCCGCCCAGAGCAGGGACGCGGTGATATAGCTTTCCCGCGCGGCGACCTCACGTCCGGCCGCTTCGTATTTTTCGGCCCGTGCCTGAATGCGCCGGGCGGCGGCGCGGAATTCCCGGTGCACGTCGGAAAATTTTTTCATGCGCGCGCCGGCGGCGCGGAAAATGCCGGGCGCATCGGCGCTGCAGACCTTGGCGTAATGGGCAAGCCGCGCCTGGTCCCATTCGACGCCGATGGTCTCCATCACCGTGTCCATCAGCCAGCGTTGCTGAAACCAGCGTGTCGACCGTTTCTCGATTTCCTTGCGCATGACCTTGTTCCCTCAACGATTGTTATTTTCGCGATACATGATGTTCCAGGGCGGCTTTCTTGACAACGCTCATGTGGAACATCGAATCGGCGTGCTGGATTGATGTGGGTGGCTTCGGCATTCGGTGTTAGAATCCTGCCGCACTCAAATGCGATGAATCCAGGTCGCCGGGAGTCAGCTTAAATGCCGACCAAAAAACGGAAAATTCGAAAACTTCTCGTTGCCAACCGGAGCGAGATTTCCATTCGCGTCATGCGGGCGGCGACCGAGCTTGGTATTTCCACGGTGGCGATCTATTCGCTGGAAGATCGCTTCGCGCTGCATCGCTACAAGGCGGATGAAAGTTATCTGGTGGGCGACGGCAAGGGTCCCATCGAGGCCTATCTGGATATTCAGGACATCATCCGGATCGCCACCGAAGCCGATGTGGACGCCATCCATCCCGGCTATGGGTTTCTGTCGGAGAATCCCGATTTCGCCGATGCCTGCGAGGCCGCCGGGCTGATTTTCATCGGCCCCGACGGCGACACCATGCGCAGCCTGGGGTCCAAGGTAGCGGCGCGGAAACTGGCCAGCGCGGCAGGGGTGCCGGTGATGCCCGCATCCGATCCGCTGCCCACTCTGCCCGATGGCGCGGACCGGATCAGACAGCTCGCGCTGGAGATCGGCTATCCCATCATGGTCAAGGCGACCTGGGGTGGGGGCGGGCGCGGCATGCGGGTGATCGAGAGCGCGGACGGGCTGATCGATCTGGTCGATCAGGCGAGCCGGGAGGCCGCATCCGCCTTCGGCAATGGCGAGGTCTATCTGGAAAAGCTGGTGCGCAATGCCCGTCATGTGGAAGTCCAGGTGCTGGGCGATCATCACGGCACGATCGTGCATCTTTTTGAGCGGGATTGTTCCATCCAGCGCCGCCACCAGAAGGTGGTCGAGCGCGCACCCGCGGTTTTCCTGGATGATGAGGCGCGGGCGTTCCTGTGCGAACAGGGGCTCAAGATCGCCCGGACCGCCAATTACCGGAATGCCGGCACGGTGGAATTCCTGCAGGACGCGGACAGCGGCAAGGTTTATTTCATCGAGGTCAATCCGCGCATCCAGGTCGAACACACGGTGACAGACTGGGTGACCGGCATCGATCTGGTGCAGGCCCAGATCAGGATTGCCGAGGGCGGACGGATCGGCGATCCGGAGTCAAGCGGCGTCC
>CALGIA010000496.1 GCA_937916005.1 uncultured Rhodospirillaceae bacterium | reverse complement strand
CTGTTCCCCAACCTCTTGAGGCAAACTATGCAGGCCTCCCAAACCTGTCAAGGAAACCTAGGCGGGGGCGCTGATTTGTCGATGGATCGCTGGATATAATTGCGATTATTGGCGACAGTACATTGTGTTGCCGTCGCGGGAGTTGGGCGCGACGCGTGAGAAATTACTTTAACAAGGGAGATCGTCATGACATTCGAGCGCATTCGAGCCGAGGGGGTTCCGGAGTTGGGACCGGAATCATTGTCGAACTGCAAGAAATTCGGGGATCAGATATTTATCTCCGGGATGGTGTCGTGGGACGAGGATCAGAAGATCGTCGGCGGGAACGACGCATACCGGCAGGCCAAAACGGTATTTTCCTATATCCGCTCCCTGATGGAGGCGGCAGGCGGCAAGATGGACGATATCATCAAGATCAACATGTTCGTCACCGACATGCGCTATCAGCCCGATGTCTGGAAAGCGCGCCGTGAGGTTTTCACCGGAGACTTTCCGTGTTCGACCCTGGTTTGCGTGTCGTCGCTGTTCCTGCCTGAATTGCTGGTGGAGATCGAGGCGGTCGGTTTCATTGGCGGCGGCGGTTAAGTCAAAACCTCGAAGATTGCTTCTATTTCCATGCAGTACAGGCGCGGGAGTTCGAACATGCCGACGGCGCTGCGGGCGTGCTGGCCGGCGATGGGGCCGAAAACGTCCACGTAGAAATTGGAGGCGCCGTCGATCACCGCCCATTGGCGTTCGAACCCGGGGGCCGAGTTGACCATGCCGGTGACTTTGACGACCTGTTTGACCCGGTCCAGGCTGCCCAGCTGGCGGCGCACCGAGGCCAGGATATTCATGGATGTGGCCCGGGCGGCGGCGACGGCGTCTTCTTCCGACACATCCGCGCCCACCTTGCCGCGCACAACCACGCCGAAATCCTCCGGCGGCGGGTGGCCCGAGCTGTACAGCAGATGGCCGGCCTGGACGCAGCCCGTGCGGTTGGCGCTCGGGTAATCAAATGGCGGGGGAAGCTCGACCCCCAATTCGATCAGCCTGGCTTCGAAGCTCATTTCGTCACCTCCAGATCGCGAAGCCGGGGCGCGACCTGCTCCATGAACATGCGCATGGAGCGGTGGCGTTTTTCCCTTGTCGCCCAGTCCTTGCCGGTCACGATCAGCAACGTGCCGAACCCCCCTGATTCATCGTAGAATTTTTGCAGTTTTCTCGTGACCGTGTCGCTGTCGCCAACGATGTAGTAGCCCGATTCCACATAGGCATCGATGGCGGTCTCATTGTTGGGGACATGGAGGTCGAACATTTTTTTCAGCACGGTCAGAAAGCCGCGCTGGTCCTGAACGCTGGTTTCATAGGTGACTGCCGGGCGGAGGTCCTCGATGGCCTCCTGTTCCGAGTCGGCCAGATAGACGATGCGCGACGCGGCCAGGTTCCGCAACGTGTCGTCCCGGCCTGCCGCGGCCCCATAGGCTGCGAACTTCCCACCTTTTTTCTTAAGAAGATCCGTCGGTTCCAGGAAGGCGGATATCAAGGTGTAGCCGCGCTCCGCGGACATCTTGATCATGTCATCGGATTCGGATGCGGTCGCCATGGGCAGATGGGGCGCGGTGAGTGGTTTGGGAAGGGCGACGACATTCTTTGCCTGCCAATACTCACCGTCCCAATCAAAGACTTCGTCCTCGGTCCAGCATTTTTCGATGAAGTCGAGAGATTCCCTGAGCCGTGCATGGCGGTCTTCAAAATTCATGCCGCGTTCCTCGGAAAACAGCGGCGACGGGAAGCCGGTTCCGAACCCGAAAATGAACCGGTCGCCGCCCAGCAGATGATCGACCACCGCCGATTGAATCGCCACATCCAGCGGGTGATGCAGGTGGGCCAGCTTGACGGCGGCGCCCATGCGGATGTTCCTGGTCAGCCCGGCCGCCTTGCACATCATCAGCTCGGGGACCGGGATGGTGTCGACCTTGCCGATATAGGGCGGCTCACCATGATGTTCGCTGATATAGCAATCCCTGAAGCCGAGCTGATCCGCCAGCACGATTTCCTGGATGTCTTCTTCATATGTCCGGGCGGCGCTGGTGTGGGGCCGAAAACCGTTGGAAAAAATTCCGAATTCCATTTTTGATCCTCAAGTTAGAATTTAGGCAGATATCCCAATCCGGACAGGCCCGAATACAGCAGTCTAAGGGACAGCAATGTCAGGGCCACCTGAAAAATCCGGTGGAACAGCTTTTCCGATAATTTGTTCAACACGCTTTGGCCGAAAACATTGCCCAGGGCGCTTGTCCCGATCATGACGACGAGCAGAGGCAAATAGGCGCCGAAGGAAAATCCCAGGGAAATGAAGGCCGCCAGCTTCAACCCGTGCAGCAACACCATGAGGACGGCATGGGTCGCGAGATATTCATGCCGGCCCGAGGTGGCCGCGCGGATGAACGGGGCCAGCAACGTGCCCGTTGCGCCGACGAACATGGACACCAGCGTCCCGACCGCCCCCAATATGAAGAATTTAGGCCCCGAATAGGCCTGGTGGCTTTCCGGTTTGGGCGCCCAGCAGACATAGAGCACAAATGCGCCGAGGACCGACTGCAGCAGGGCTGTCGGCAGGGCGACCACGACCTGCCCGCCGATAATCGCGCCGAGAAACGTGCCCAGCGCGAAAGCCGGGATCATGCCCCAGGTGATATGACGGCGCATGATGATGCCGCGGCTGACATTGTTGCCGGCCTGTATGGTGCCGTGCAGGGGGATCAGTACGGCGGGCGGGAAGATGGTCGCCATCACCGCCAGCAACAGCACCCCGCCGCCGAGACCGGCGACGACGCCGAATGCGGATGTGAAAAAGCTGAGAACGGACAACCCCAGGAACATCCATTCGGACACTCCCGGCGCGGTAATTAAATAGTCGAGCAAATCAGGTATCCAAAGAAGTGTTGGGCCATGAATAGAACGTCCGGCCGTTCCGAGCAAATTCCCCCACTTTGTTTTCCGAACAAATTCGCCCCTCTTTCCCGAAACGGTCAATTGCCGTATGAGGGGCGCAAGATATCAAGATACCAGGAGTGGGCGATGACGGAATCCAAGGGTGCGCTTTCCGGGATCCGGGTGGTTGATCTGACCCGGGTGCTGGCGGGGCCATATTGCACGCAGATGCTCGGCGATCTGGGCGCCGATGTGATCAAGATCGAACGGCCCGGCGCGGGTGACGACACCCGCAAATTCGCGCCGCCATTCCTTCAGGATGCCGACGGCAACGATACCGGCGAAAGCGCCTATTTCATGAGCGCGAACCGCAACAAGCGCTCGCTGGCCCTGGATATCAACAAACCGGAGGGGCAGGAGATTGTCCGGCGTCTGATCAAGGATGCAGACGTGGTGGTGGAAAATTTCAAGACCGGAAACCTGGCCCGCTATGGCCTGGGGTATGACGATGTGAAAGTGGATAATCCGAAACTGGTTTACTGCTCGATCACCGGCTTCGGCCAGACCGGTCCCTACGCGGAACGGCCGGGCTATGATTTTCTGATCCAGGCCATGGGCGGCATCATGAGCCTGACCGGCGAGCCCGACGGCGAACCGCAAAAGGTCGGCGTGCCCATAGCCGATATCATGTCCGGCATGTTCGCCGGCGTGGCCGTCTGCGCCGCCCTGCGTCATGCCGAGGTCACCGGCCAGGGCCAATATATCGATATCGGCATGCTGGACACCCAGGTCGCGTGGCTCGCCAACGCGGGGATGAACTATCTCTATGCCGGTGAGATGGGCCGTCTCGGTAACGCTCATCCCAATATCGTGCCCTATCAGGTATTCAAGACCGGCGATGGTTTTATCGTCGTCGCCATCGGCAACGACACCCAGTTCCGCCGATTTTGCGAATTCGCCGACTGCGTGGACCTCGCCGATGATGAACGGTTTGCGACAAATGATGCACGGGTCCGTAATCGTGAACAAGCCGTCGCGGTGCTGAATCCGATTTTTGCCGCCAAATCATCTGCTTATTGGCTACTGGGGCTGGAAGAACGCAAGATCGGCTGCGGCCCCATCAATAATCTGGAACAGGTCTTCGAAGACCCCCATGTGAAGGCCCGCGGCATGGTCAAGGAAATCCTCCACCCGGCCATTGATGGCGGCCTGGCGAAAATCATTGGAAGTCCGTTCCGCCTGTCGGAAACGCCGGTAACCTACCGCAATCCGCCGCCTTTGCTCGGGCAGCACACGGAGGAGGTGCTCCGCGATGTGCTGGGGCTGGATGACGCCGCGTTGGCCAAGCTGCGCGACGACGGGGTGGTCTGAAACAAGGATCGGGGCAACGCCCGCCGGGCGTCAGCCTGCCGCTGGTCTTGCCTCTCCTGTCTTCAATCTTAACTTATTGGACATAACGGCTCCTTAACCTTATTTTGCCTATGGTTATATGATATATAGCCTAATTCAAATTGGGTAGTTTTCACGCTGGCGCGGTCATAACGATTTGAGTCAACGGGGCTCGATAAACCAGTAAGGCTCGCCGGGTAGAACATGATTGAGCACATTCCTCCCGTCATTCAACTATTGGGTCTGGTCGCCGGGTTTGTGCTCATCATCGTGCTTTCCGTAGTGGTTTTTCTGCAAAAGCGCGAACTCGCAAAACGGGCCAACGCGGAACGCCGGAACATACCCCAGCTTCGCCAGATCATCGACCTGGTTCCCCATATGATTTTTGCCCGGGACGCGGAAGGCAGGTTTCTGATGGCCAACCGGGCGACCGCTGATTTATATGGCGCGCCGGTCGCTGATCTCGTCGGAGCGCCATTAGAGAATTTTCATTCGAATTCCGACGAACTGAATCGCTTCCTGATGGGAGACCGGGCGCTCATTGAACGCGGAGAGCGGGTCTTTATTCCGGAACAGACATTTCATACCGCCGACGGTGATACCCGGATACTCCAAACCACTAAAATCCCTTTTGAGGCGCCGGGAACCGGTGAGCCGGCAATCCTGGGCATTTCCGTCGATATCACCGAGCGGAAACGCGCCGAGGAGGTCTTTGGCGAGATCGTCGAGCTTGCGCCGGACGCAATCATCTCAATCGATGCGGAACACCGCATCATCCTGTTCAATCGCGGCGCCGAGACGATTTTCGGCTATGGGGCCGCCGAGGTGATCGGGCAACCCATTCACATGCTGTTGCCCGAACAATTCAGGGCGGACCATGGCGCCCAGATCGACAGCTTTGATCGTTCGCCGATAAATTCACGCCGCATGAACGCCCGGGGAAAGCTTGCCGGGCGTCGCAAGGATGGAACGAATTTCGCCGCCGAGGCATCGATCGGGAAGCTGCAGCGGGGCGGTGACGCCGCATTTATTGTTTTGCTGCGTGATGTTTCCGAACGGGAATTGTGGGAGGAACAGCTTCGCCGTACCCAGAAAATGGAAGCGGTCGGTCAGCTTACAGGGGGCGTTGCCCATGATTTCAATAATTTGCTGACCATTGTTCTTGGAAATCTTCAGCTTCTTCAGCGCCGGACAGATGGTGACCCCAAGACTGACCGCCTTATCGAAAGGGCGATCTCCGCGGCTCAACGTGGCGGCGATCTGACCCATCGCCTGCTGGCGTTCTCGCGCAGATCATCCCTGGAACCCAAGTCGACCGATCTGGCGCAGCAGGTCGATGACATCGTAAAACTTACCCGGCGGACCATCGGCGAAAACATTTCCATTCGTGTTTCATCGGGCGATGATTTGTGGCCGGTTCATATCGATCAGGCGCAGCTCCAGGGGGCGTTGATGAATCTTGCGATCAACGCGGCCCAGGCCATGCCCGCCGGTGGAGAGTTGAAATTCGAGACATCGAACATCTCGATCGATTCATCCATGGCCCAGTCGATTGGCGAGATCAATCCCGGGGACTATGTCCAGGTTTCCGTCATCGATAATGGCGCCGGCATGTCGTCGAAGGTCATTGAGCGGGCGTTCGACCCATTCTTCACCACCAGGGAAACCGGTGAGGGGAGCGGCCTCGGCCTCAGCATGGTCTATGGTTTCGTCAAGCAGTCGGGCGGCCATGCCGGGATCTTGAGCAAAATCGGCGTGGGGACCAACGTCACGCTATATTTCCCAAGGGCCGCAGCCGGGGAATTGCTCGAAGGTCGCGTTGCAAGCGGATTCCCGGCCGGTGATGACGGCTCCGAGACGGTGCTTGTGGTCGAAGACAATCCCGATGTCCTGCAGATCGCGGTCAGTCACCTGGTTGGCCGGGGGTACAATGTGATCGAGTCGTCGGACGGACCCGATGCATTGCAAAAACTTCAGGATCATCGCGAAATCGATGTTCTGTTTACGGATGTGATGCTGCCCAACGGATTGAGCGGCACGGAACTGGCCTCCGCCGCACTGCGCCTTCGGCCGGAACTCAAGCTGTTGTTCAGTTCCGGGAATTCAAAAATCGACGTTGAGCGCGATTTTGGCGCCGAGGGCAATTATATCTTTCTACCCAAACCGTATCTCGGCGACGAGCTTGCCGTTGCGCTTCGAAATTTGATCGACGATTAGGAAGTAGATCATGAGTTCAAAACACATACTGGTGGTGGATGACGACCCTGGAGTCCTGGAAATTGTTCAGGAAGTCTCCGAACAGCTGGGGTTTGACGTCACGGTGGCGCATGATTCCGCCGAGTTCAAGGCGCTGTATGCGGCCGCCATACCGGATCTGATCGTCCTGGATCTCGTGATGCCGGATGAGGATGGCATCGATCTGATGCGCTATCTCGCCGAAAAGAAATGTTCATCCAAGCTCATTATCATGAGTGGCTATAATCCGCTTTATCTTCGAAGCAGCGAGACGCTGGCGCGCGACTGGGGTCTTTCATTCACCGCCGTCCTGACCAAGCCTTTCGATCTGGAAGTTCTGGAAGCGGCGCTGTTGGCGGCCTGAAGATTAGTCGTCCGGCGGATTCAGCGCCTCCCGGAGTTCCATCAACCCGACCGGTTTGGTCAATGTTTCCACCCCGAGCATTCCGGAATCCGTGCCGATGGTTTCGGCCATTTCCGCATAGTGCGGATTATAGCCGGTGACCACGATGACCCGTGCGGTACATCCCTGTTCTATCAGCCATTGCATCAATTCGAAGCCGTCGATGTCCGGCAGGATCATATCCATGAGAATGAGCGTCGGCTTGAAGACGGGGTAAATTTCCATAAACCCCTTTGCGTGGCCGGCGCTCTCGACTTCATAACCCGCGGC
>CALGIA010000495.1 GCA_937916005.1 uncultured Rhodospirillaceae bacterium | reverse complement strand
CGATGCTACCATCCTAAACGCCACCGGTCCCGGCCGGGCATTGACAGGTTAAGGTCGCCGCGCTATCGTCATATTTGAAACGGTGTTTCATATACGAAACATAATAGTTCGAAATAAGATTTGAAGTAAAACATGGGCTAACGTCACCATGGCTGTGGAATATCCCGAAGCGGGAAAGATTGACCGGAAAACCCGGGAAAGCGTTGAGTTGACCGAATTCGAGACCGGTTTGTCCGCTTCCCTGGACGCGGTATTCATGACCCGCCTCGGAGCCTGATCCGCATGACCGACACCCGGCTCGAATTCCGCAACGTCACCAAGAAATTCCAGGACCGCCTGGGCTCCGGCCGGACCATCGTCGCGGTGGAGGGAGTGACGCTTTCGGTACAGGATGGCGAGGTGGTTTCGCTGATCGGACCCTCGGGCTGCGGCAAGTCCACACTGCTGAACATGGCGTCCGGTCTGAGCGAGACCAGCGGCGGCAAGGTGTTCGTCGACGACGACGAAGTCGTTTCGGTCAATGAGCACGTCTCGTTCATGCTGCAAAAGGATCTGCTGTTGGCGTGGCGGACGATCCGCGAGAATGTCGAATTCGGCCTCGAAATCCACGGCCTGCCGCGGGACGAGCGCCGCCGCCGGTCGGATGACTGGCTCGCGCGCTGCAAGATAGCCGATTTCGCCGATCATTATCCGCACCAGCTTTCCGGCGGGATGCGCCAGCGCGCCGCGCTTGCCCGCACGCTGGCAACCGACCCGCATGTGCTGTTGCTCGACGAGCCGTTCTCCGCGCTCGATGCACAGACCAAGATGATCCTGCAGCAGGACCTCGCGCGGACCCTGTCCGAGGCCGGCAAGACGGCCCTGTTCATCACGCACGATCTGGTCGAGGCGGTGGCGCTGTCGGACCGGGTGCTGGTGATGAGCCAGCGTCCGGGAAAAATCATCGAGGAAATTATCGTCGATATCCCCGGCCGGGCCGATCCGATGGAGCGCCGCAAAGACCCGAAAATCGGCCCCTATGTCGGGCAACTCATGTCGCTTCTGCATGTCGGCGAAGCCGAACTCGAACCGGTCTGACGACCGGCTGACAACTGGAACACAAACCAACCACATGACACCAACCCACATGACACCAACCCACATGACACGAACCCACATGACACGAACAAGGAGACACTTCATGCAATTCCTGAAAAAACTCGTTACCGCCTCCGCCGCGGCAATCGTGGCCGCCGGTCTCGCCGCCGGTCCGGCCGTCGCGGCCACGAAAGTGAACTACCTTCTGCCCGCCCCGGAATTCCTGCCGGCCTTTGGGCCGTGGCAGCTCGCCAAGTATAAGGGCTTCTATGCCGAGGAAGGCCTCGACGTGACGTTCCAGACCGCGAAGGGCGGAGTCGATGTCGCCAAGCATGTCGGCGTTGGCAATGCGCCGATCGGCGGCGCCATTGGCGACACGTCGATTCTTGTGCGTCCAAACGACATCGCCGTGCGTTCCGTCGCGGTGATCGGCGGCGGTTCGCTGGTCCAGGTGGTTGCCCGCGCCGACCGGGGCATCGAGAAGGTGGAAGACCTCAAAGGCAAGACGATGTCGGTCATGTCGTTTCAGGACACCACCTTCTTTGCCTCCCAGGGAATCCTTGCCTCCCGCGGGCTGTCGCGCAACGACGTCAATATCCAGGCCGCCGGTCCGCAGGGCGTGTGGAAGCTGTTCATCGCGGGCAAGGTCGACGCGATGATGGGCGTGCCCGACTGGATCGGCATCGCCCGCGGCGCCAAGGTCAAAATGAAGATCTTCAATGCGATGGATTACTTCCCGTCCATGGCCCAGGCGATCGTCGCCTCCGATGAAATGATCAAGAAGAATCCCAAGCTGATCCAGGGGCTGGTCCGCGCCACGCTCAGGGGCCTGAAGATGATCATGGACAATCCGGCCGCCGCCGCCGCGGAGTACGTGAAAGCCGTGCCGCGCTGGAAGGTCGGCCCGATGACCGGCACTTTCAAGCTGTACAACCAGTACACTTATCCGGGACAGAAAGTCCTCGGAGCGATGGACGCCAAGCGTCTCGCGACCCTGCAGAACTTTTACTTCAAGGCGGGATTCATAAAGAAGAAGAGCCCGGTCGAAGACCTGTACACCAACCAGTTCGTGAATTAGGCGTACTCGAACGACATTGAAAAATCTGCGGCCCCGCCGCCTCGGACCATCGCTTGACGGTGGCTCCCCGGGGTGGCGGGTCTCAGAGGCAAGCCGGGCATCGCGATGAGCCCGGATTCGACCGGAAAGACACGACGACATGACATCTGCCTTCACGCCGAGCCGCATTGCCGCAAGCCTTGGCATTCTTGTGGTTTTCCTGGCGGGTTGGGAATGGGGCCCCGGTGCGCTCGGGATCAAGACATATCTTATTCCGCCGTTGTCGTCCGTGGCCGCGGGCCTGATGGATTTATTCCGTGCCGACAATCTGTGGTTCCACATCTGGGTAACCACCCTGGAGGTGGTGGCCGGCTTTGTGATGGGCTCGCTTCTGGGCGTGATCGGCGGCTATGCGCTCGGCCTGTCGGTCACCATGGAAGTTGTCCTGTCGCCGTATATCCTCGCCCTCCAGATCGCGCCCAAGGTCGCATTCGCGCCGCTTTTCGTCCTGTGGTTCGGCTTCGGCCTCGAGCCGCGAATCCTGATCGCCGTCCTGATCGTCTTTTTCCCGGTCCTGATCAACGTAATGACGGCGGTGCGCAACATCGATCCCGACCTGATCAATCTGGCGCGGTCGTTCAAGGCGAGCAGGATGCAGGTTTTCTGGAAAATTCAGGCGCCGGCGTCCATGCCGCCCCTGTTCGCCGGCCTTCGAATCGGCGCTACTCTCGCCGTCATCGGCGTCGCGGTGGGTGAGTTCGCGGGCGGCAATTCGGGCGTCGGTTATCTGATCGTCCTGACGGCCGGCGCGGCGGAAACTCCGAAGGTCTTCGCCGCCATCTTTGTCCTGACGGTGATTGGCATGCTGGCATACTGGCTGGTCATCCTGGCGGAGAACCGCGTGCTTCACTACATGCCCAGCCGCGAGCACAAAGGTTTTTGACCAGACGGACCGGCGTGAACTTCGCTCAATATTTGACGCCGCCCGGACCCCGTGGCCCGCCATTCATCCTTCTCCGGACGTTAGCTTACCGGGATCCCGGCTTTGGAAAGGCCGTCGAGGATATGATTCATGTCGTTTGAATCGGCATTCCATTTTAGGAGCTCCGCGCGGGCCGAGAAATCCGGTTTCAAATTCAGGATGTTTCCTACAATCTTGTCAGCAGGGCGGCCAAGTTGGCCGAGAGCGGCAGCTTCCATCAGACGCGCCCAATAGAACTGAGGCATATTAACTCGCTCAACATCATCGAGGGTTTCTTCATATTCCGATCGATTGTAGTGGTCCCTCGCAAACGAAAAATTGTACCAGCCCGGATATAGTGGATTTAGTTCAATGGCGGAGCGGGTTAACTCCACGCCCTTTTCAAACTCGCCCATAAACGCGTAGTAATGACCGATATCAGCAAGGGTTTCCGGATCGTTGGGGTTCAGTTTCAGCGCTCTCTGGGCCTCGGCTTTGAACTGGGCATTCTCGCCCCTGAAAAAATGGACGATCGCCAGCCAACAATGGGCATAGGCATTTTGCGGATCAACCTCCGTGGCCTTTTGAGCCATCGCCAAGGCGCGGGACAAAGAGTCCGGCAAGACATTGAGATCAAACCGATGTTCGGCCAGATACACATTCGCCAACAAGGCGTATGCATCGCCGTACTGCGGATCGAATTGGACCGCTCGCTCCAGCAGGTCCCGCGCTTCGAAATGGGTCTTTTCGTTCAGGCTGGAGGTGAATCGGCGGGCGCGCAACACGCAATCATATGCGTCAAGCTCAGACGGTTGTTTCTTGAGAGTACGCTCCATGGCGGCGCCTTGCAGACGGATTCCCAGGGTTGCGCCGATTTTCCGCGTGACTTCGTCCTGAACCGCAAAAATGTCACCCAGATCCCGCTCGAACCGATCCGCCCACAGATATAATTCCGTAGCCGTATCGATGAGCTGGACTGCGATTCGAACCCGTCCGCCCGCTCTCGACACGCTTCCCTCGACAATGTAGCGCGCGCCAAGTTTTTTCGCGATGTCGGTCGCGGCCGATCCTTCACCCTTGAATTTGAACGTCGAGTTTCTGGCGATAACCACCAGGTCGCGAAACCGCGAAAGATTGGCAATAATGTCTTCGGTCAGGCCGTAGGCGAAGTACTCCTCATCGGCGTCGCCCGACAGATTTTCGAATGGCAGCACGGCCACCGCCGAGCGACGCATGATTGACGTGGCCCCCTCAATGGTCGTAAGGGCGGCCGGCGGGTTTCCCTCCCTGATGGTCTCGGCGACAAAGCGGAAACCACGTCCGCGATACGTTCGAATGTGTGACTGCTTTTTGCCATCATCGCCGACGGCTCGTCGCGCGGCGTGTATGCGGCTGTTTAAGGTGGCGTCGGAGATCGACCGTCCACCCCAGACTGTTTCGGTAAGGGTTTCTTTGGTGACGACCTGGTCGCGCCGTTCTAACAGCAAAGCCAGAACTGCAAACACCTGCGGCTCCATCTCGACCAACCGCCCATTGCGTGCCAATTCCAGGCGGTCGGTGTCGAGCACGGATTTGTCGAAACGGTATATCATTGGCTCAGTTTAACAGACTTCCAATCTAAAGCCTGTCTAAAGGTAAAAAATCGAGCAGGTCTAAATGACAAATAACGCCAATCTCCAAGCAGAGCCGGCTTGAATTATCGAATATCACCATGGCCGCAATACGATTTTATCAAGGCATGGCCATGCCCCAACTGATAGGAGATATATTATGAGCTGGACACTCAAAGGGACTTATTTCGAGAGCTGCAATTGCGAAATCGTGTGTCCGTGTATTTTTCTGAGCGCCCCAACGGAGGGCGAATGTACGGCGCTGGTCGGCTGGCATATTGATGAGGGTAATGACGGCGACGTGGCGTTAAACGATCTCAATATCGCGCTGGCGGTCCATTCGCCGGGCAACATGATTGAGACCCCATGGCGGGCGGCCGCATATGTGGATGACCGCGCGACGGAAGCGCAGCAAGGGGCTCTCCTCAAAATCTTCGGCGGGCAGGCCGGTGGTCACCCGGCGCGCCTCGGGTCTCATATCGGTGAACTTTTGGGCGCCGCGCCGGCGCCGATCGAATTCAAAATGGACGATGGCAGGTATTCACTGAAAGTCGGCGGCATTGCCGAGATGGAAATCGAACAGATGGCGGGCCAGGGGGATGGACCCATAACCATATCCGGCCACCCGCTGTGCATTGCCCCGGGTTTTCCCGCGACGGTCGCGAAATCCACCAAACTTTCATATCGCGATCACGGCATGAACTGGGAAATCTCGGACAAAACCGGCCTCTTTTCTCCGTTCGCCTATGCGGAAAACGAATAACCTGGCGTACCCTACGGAGGCTGCATCGTGTCCGTTATTTCCAATCCAATCGAAATATCCGCCGCGCGTCGTTTCCTTCTGTTGTTTGGCTTTGGTTCTGTCATTGCCGCCATCTGGAGCTATCTGGGCCTGATGATCCGCGATATGTCGGCAATGCCCGAAATGTCCGGCGCAACGATGGGAATGGCGCAACTCGACCTGTTCACGCCGAGCTATGTAGGCGGTCTCATCGTCATGTGGATTGTTATGCAGGCGGCAATGATGCTGCCCTCGGCGCTGCCGATGATCCATGGTTTCGCGCGCATGAAGGCATCGGAATCGGGGAATCCACGGCTTTTCCTCCCTTTGGCCCTGTTCGGCGGCGGCTACGTTGCCGCGTGGTCCGCCTTCAGCGTAGGCGCCGCCTTGCTCCAGGCCGGACTGACCGGCACGGGAGTCCTGTCATCAATGACGATGAAATTTACGGGATCAGGCTGGGGGGGCGGTATACTGATTCTCGCCGGGCTCTATCAGTGGATGCCGTGGAAGCAGGCCTGTCTGCGACACTGCCGTACGCCCTTCGGATTTCTCGTGACCGAATGGCGCGAGGGCCAATTAGGACCGTTCATGATGGGATGGCGCCATGGCCTTTTCTGTATGGGTTGCTGTTGGGCAATAATGTTTCTGTTGTTCGTTGCGGGCGTCATGAACCCGATCTGGATCGTCGGGATAGCTGCCTACGTGCTTGCCGAAAAGGTGATGCCACACGGCGGAATGATGACGAAGCTGGTTGGTGTCGGGCTCATCGTCGGCGGGCTTGGGGTGATGTTGGGAGGTGGATGATGAGATCGTGCACAGCCTTGAGCAATCGCCGTTCCCCGGGTCCTCACCCCAGGGGGTATTCCATTTCCATTGTGTAGTCGGCGCCGGATTTTCCCAGGTGGCTGGAAAACAGCGCGAACTTGTCGACCTCATGGGGCATGGTCGTAAACAGCGTGTTGGCGGCAAGCCAGGGCGCGATGGCGTCGGGGGTGGCATGGCGCAGGCGGGCCAGGGTGACGTGGGGGTGGAATTTCCGGTGTTCCGGTTCGAGGCCCGCGCGCTGCAGGGTGGCGTCGATCCGGGCGCGCAGGTGGCCCAGTTCGGGCGTCGGCTCGATGCCGACCCAGACCGCGCGCACGCCCCGGGCCGATCCGAATTGCCCGACGCCCTTGAGCCGGAGCCGAAACGGCTTGTGTCTCACCGACGACAGGGCGATGGCGAGATCTTCCCCCTGGTCTTCCGGCACCTCGCCCATGAAGCGCAGGGTCAGATGCAGATTGTGCCCGTCGATCCAGCGCGCGTCATCGATGCCGGTGCAGATCTGGGTCATGCGCCGGCGCAGGGAGTCCGGGAAGGGGAGGGCGACAAATAGCCGGATCATCAGCGCTCCTTGGTATTGAGCTAGAGGATCAGCGTGAGAACGCCCGTATAGCCGTAGAGGCGGTTGTTGGAAATCTCTCCGTTGGCGAAAAATCCGATCACCGGCACCTCGTCGCCCAGCGCATCGGCGACCGCCAGCAGTTCTTCCGACTCCTGGCCGAACAGGTTCGGGCCGCGCGCGACGCAGGTGAAGTACAGCGCGGCGCGGGGGATGTCGTCCGCGCGGGCGACGATATCATCCAGCATGCGGTCGAGATCTTCCTCGGCGCTCGGCGCATCGCGGCGCACGAACATCAGGCGGTCGCCCGGGTTCAGCCGCTCGCCGATGGACAGGCTGTCATTGTCCG
>CALGIA010000494.1 GCA_937916005.1 uncultured Rhodospirillaceae bacterium | reverse complement strand
GGTCGCGGAATGGGCCGCTGCACACGGCGCCGTCTCGGTGGTGATTTCCGCCGCCATCGAAGCCGAAATTTCGCTGCTGGACGACGAAGACGAGAAGAAAGAGTTCCTCGACTCCCTCGGCCTCACCGAAACCGGGCTGACGCGGGTGATCCGCGCGGGATACGGTTTGCTGAACCTGATCACCTATTTCACATCCGGCCCGACGGAAACCCGCGCCTGGACGATTTCCGGCAACACCCGCGCCCAGGACGCCGCCGGCGTCATTCACTCAGACTTTGCGCGCGGCTTCATAAGCGCCGAAACCATCTCCTATGACGATTATGTCGCATGCGGCGGGGAACAGGCGGCGAAGGAAGCCGCCAAAGTGCGCAAGGAGGGCCGCGATTACATCGTCCATGACGGCGACGTAATCCTTTTTCGCTTCAACGTTTAACGCTAGACTGACGACGGGATGACCGCCCAAAACCGGGCGTGTCTAATTTTAATGTGAACAAGGGGGAACAAGACAATGGGAAAACAAATCAGCCTTACGGCCAGTGACGGCCATTCGCTGGGCGCCTATGTGGCCGAACCTACCGGAACAGCCAAAGGTGGCCTGGTGGTTATCCAGGAAATTTTCGGCGTCAACAGTCATGTCCGCAATCTGGTCGACGAATTCGCGGCCGCAGGCTATCTGGCCATTGCGCCGGCCCTGTTCGACCGGGTCGAACCGGGCATGGATCTCGGATACGACGAAACCGATTTCGCGTTGGCGCGGGAGACCCGCGGCAAGCTGAAAGATGACGGCATTCTGGCAGACGTGGACGCCGCGGCGAAGCATGTGGCCAGCGCCGGCAAGGTCGGGCTTATCGGCTATTGCTTCGGCGGGTATGTGGCCTGGATTTCGGGCTGCAATCTGGACAGCCTGGCGGCCTCGGTCGCCTGCTATGGCGGCGGCGTGGCGGCGCGCGCGGCCAATGATACGCCGAAAATCCCGATCCAGATGCATTTCGGCGACAAGGATCATGCCATTCCCATGGGCGACGTGCAGAAAATCCGCGATGCCCATCCGGAAGTTTCGACATTCATCTATGACGATGCCGGCCATGGCTTCTGCTGTGAGGAACGCGACGTGCATAACGCGAGCGCCCGTGCCCGCTGCCACGCCAGGTCACTGGAGTTCATCGGCGCGCATATGTGATCGCCTTTCTCCAGAGCTGGAAAAGATGAGACAAACCCCTTACTGGAATTCCGGGCCTGGAATTCCGGGAAGGGGTTTTGTTTATCTCAGGGCAGCCGCAATGTTTCCGCCATCGACGGTCAGCACGGCGCCGGTGGTTTTTTCCGCCAGGGCCAGACTGACAAAGGCCTGAGCCACATCATCGGCGGTGACCTCGCGTCCCAACAGATTGCCCGACATGTAATCGGACTCGCTGAGGCCGCGCGCCGCCGAGCGCTCGGAAATCATGTCATCGTTCAACAGACCGGTCCGGATCCGGTCTGCATTCACGGCATTGGACCGGATGCCGTCGGCGCCATGGTCGAGCGCATATTGCCGCATCAGGAATAATGTCGCCGCCTTGGGCAGCCCATAGGGGCCGAAATCCGGGCCCGGATTGATCGCCTGTTTGGATGTGTTGAACAACAGCGCGCCACCGGTTCCCTGGGCCCGCATGATGCGCACCGCCGCCTGGGCCACCCGTTGATGGCCATAAAAATTAAGCTCGAAACTCTCGCGCAGAATTTCTTCCGACACCTCGCCGATCCGCCCGCTCCACGCCGCCCCGGCGTTTGAGACAGCCATATCCACGCCGCCGAATATTTCCGCGATACGGGCAAAGGCCCGGTTGACGGACTCCGGTTCAGTCACGTCGCATTCCAGCGAAACGCATCCGAGTTCCGACGCCACATCAGACGCCGCCCGTGCATCCCGGTCGAGGACCACGACTTCGGCGCCCTGAGCCAGAAAGGCGCGCGCGGTCGCCAACCCGATACCCGATGCGCCGCCCGTCACCGCAACCACCTGGCGGGCAAGCGGCTTTTCAGCCCCCTTGCCGAGCTTGGCCTGTTCCAGCGACCAGTATTCCACATCAAAAACATCGGCCTCGGGAATGCTTTCAAACCGGCCCAGCTTTTCCGACTGCCCAACAACCCGCGCGGTGGTTTCCGCCAGATCGGCGGCAATGGAAGCGGCCTTGGCCGATGCGCCCAGCCCGAACAAACCAACACCCGGAACCAGAATCACTCGCGGGATCGGATCGAGGACGATTTTCGGGACCGTCTGATTGGCGTTATGTCGTTGGAAATAGGCGTTATAGGCATTTTCATAGTCCCGCAGCGCCTTGGTCACGCCGGCGCGAAATTCATCCAGCGCGCCGGGGCGAGGAGTCGGAATGATCAGGGGCCAGGGCTTGGTGCGAATGACGTGGTCCGGCGTTACCGGACCGGCCTGGGCATAGCGCGCGATGTCGTCGCCATTGACGAAGGCCATGGCCGCATCCGAATTGCGGTGATCCAGGATCAGACGTTTCGGCGCATCGGACGGGCCCGCGACCAGGCCACGCAAGACCGGCATGAAATCCGCCGCAGCGGCCACCTCGCCGCCAATTTTGGTCGACACGAATATTTTCGATGAGGCCGAGGCAAGCCGTGCTTCGGCCAGACTCACCATTTCGATCATGCGTTCATAGGCTTCCTGCGCCGTCTCGCCGAAGGTGAATATGCCGTGCTTCAGCAAAATCAAGCCATCCACGCCGGGATTGGCCGCATAAATTTCGCCGCAACTCTTGGCCAGCGCGAATCCGGGCATGATATAGGGGACCAGCGCCATGCGATCGCCATAGACCTCGGCGCAGATATCGGCGCCATTGGGCTGATCGGTCAATGCCAACACCGCGTCGGCATGGGTATGGTCAACGTATTTGTGCGGCAGGAAGGCATGCAGCAGGGTTTCGACGGACGGGTTCGGCGCGGTGGAATCCATGAGATTGGAGCGCTGCACATTGACCATGTCTTCATCGGACAACGCATCAAGCGCCGCAAGCGCGCGGATCGGATGAAGCCGCACCGCCGGCAGGCCGGGCGGTTCGATATCGCCGAGATCCCAGCCCGACCCCTTGACGCACAGAACGTCGAGTTCGTCGCCGGCAATATCCCGCGCGGTGGTCTTGACCGATGTATTGCCGCCGCCATGCAGCACCAGCCGCGGGTCGCCGCCCAGCAGACGCGAGGTATAAACCCGCAGCGCCAGGTCTTTGCCGACGCCGTCGTCCTTGTATTTCGAGATCATGGCTTGGGCGTCGTTACCCGTCCATCGGCTATCCATTTTCAATCCCCGTCAAATTACGCAGAAGCGGCGCGTTCCGGATACAGAGCGAGAAGCCCGTCACGGCTTGCCGGCGCGATGCCGCGTTCGGTGATCAGCCCGGTGACAAGCCGCGCGGGCGTCACGTCGAAGGCGAAGTTGGCCGCCGCACTGCCGTCCGGCGTGAGCGTAACTGTCCGCACTTTACCATCACCGGCAAGACCGGAAATCTCGGTAACCTCCGCCGTGTCGCGCTGTTCAATCGGGATATCGCGACCGTCCGAAAGGGTCCAGTCGATGGTCGGGCCGGGCAATCCGACGTAAAACGGCACCCCGTTATCATGGGCCGCCAACGCCTTCAGATAAGTCCCGATCTTGTTGCACACATCGCCGGTCGCCGTGGTCCGGTCGGTGCCGGTGATCAGAAGGTCGACCTGGCCATGCTGCATCAGATGCCCGCCGGCATTGTCGACAATCACCGTATGGTCGACGCCGTGCTGGCCCAATTCCCAGGCGGTCAACGAGGCGCCCTGATTTCGCGGGCGGGTTTCATCGACCCAGACATGCACCGGAATGCCCGCATCATGGGCCATGTATATAGGAGCGGTCGCGGTCCCCCAATCCACCGTGGCGAGCCAGCCGGCATTGCAATGGGTAAGCAAATTCACGGTTGCCCCCGTACGCCGCCAGACATCGCTGATCAATTTCAGCCCGTTTTCGCCGATCGCCCGATTGATGGCGACATCCTCGTCGCAGATTCCGGCGGCCCGCCAATAGGCGGCATCACACCGTTGTCCCGGCTTTAGCGAGATCAGGACGCCGCGCATGTCGTCGAGCGCCCAGCGCAGATTGATCGCCGTCGGACGGGTCGCGGCCAATTTTTCGCAGGCACGATCCAGCGCCTCATTGGAAGTATCGGCCCGCATGGCGAGCGCCACGCCGTAAGCGGCCGCGGCCCCGATCAGAGGCGCGCCACGCACTTCCATATCGCGAATTGCGCGAGCGGCATGGTCGACGCTTTCCAGGCGCAGGGTCGTGAAGGCATGGGGCAGCCGGGTCTGGTCGATGATCTCCACCGTCTCGCCGTCATCGGCAAGCCAGATCGTGCGAAAGGGCGCACCGCCGACTTTCATTTACCAAGCACCCTTCCCGCAACCGCATCTAGCCGCGCGGCAATGGCGGGGTCCCTGCCCCCGGGCGCGGTGATCAACGCATTGTCGAGCGCGGTATGGCAGCCGGCCGGGCATGAGTCCGCACGCAAGCTGAGCCCCGGCGCCGTGGCGCGCAGCAATGCGCGCGCATGGTCGGCATTTTCCAACAGGACGGCAATCACGGATTCGACCGTCACGTCGTCATGGTCTTCATGCCAACAGTCAAAATCTGTCACCATGGCGACGGTCGCGTAGCAGATTTCGGCCTCGCGGGCGAGCTTGGCCTCCGGCATGTTGGTCATGCCGATCACGGAGCACCCCCAGCTTCGATAGAGTTCGGATTCGGCGCGGGTGGAAAATTGCGGGCCCTCCATGACCATGTATGTCCCGCCGCGCACCACATCGAGCCCGAGCGCCCGAGCCGATTGCTCCAGCGCATCCCCAAGCCGTGAACAGACCGGGTCCGCCATGGAGACATGGGCGACCAGGCCGGATTCGAAAAATGATTTCACCCGCGCAAAGGTCCGGTCGATGAACTGGTCAACGATCACGAATGTCCCGGGCGGGAGTTCTTCCTTGAGGCTGCCGACCGCACTGACCGATATAATCTCGGTCACGCCGGCGCGTTTCATGGCGTCGATATTGGCCCGGAAATTCAGCTCCGATGGCGGTACCTTGTGACCCCGACCATGGCGCGGCAGGAAAACCAGCTTCTGACCATCCAGCTCGCCGATCAGCAATTCATCGGACGGTTCGCCGAATGGAGACTCGACCCGCATCCAGCTTGTGTTTTCCAACCCATCGATTTCATAGACGCCGCTACCGCCGATAATACCAATGATGGGAGGCGTTCCAGGCGTGGTCATAAATTTCTCCCCTACGAAAAACCGCCGATGCAAATGCATCGGCGGTGTTGTCGGATATTCCCGGGCGTTAATCAAGCGCGCGCCACGAATTATTAGTGAATATCGGCCCATACCTTGCGTTTTAACGCATACAGCATGCCGGTCAACACCAGCAGAAACAGCATGACCTTGACGCCCAGGCGCTTGCGTTCTTCCATCTCGGGCTCGGCGGCCCAGGCCAGGAAGGTGGTTACGTCGCGCGCCATCTGATCGACCGTCGCCTTGGTGCCGTCGGCATATTCGACGCCGTCGGCGCTGATCGGCGGCGGCATGGCGATCTGATGGCCCGGGAACATGGCGTTGTAGTTCATGCCCTCACTGAGGTTGAAGCTCTTGGGCGCTTCCCGGTAACCGGTCAGCAGCGCATGCAGATAATCCGCGCCACCGACCCGCGCCTTGACCATCAGGGTAAGATCAGGCGGAAACGCGCCATTATTGGCGGCCCGCGCCGCGTTGGCGTTGGCGAAGGGTGACTTGAACCTGTCGCTCGGCCGGCCGGGTCGTTGGAACATTTCGCCCTCGTCGTTGGGACCGTCCGTGACCTCAACCGCCGCGGCGATTTTCTTGACCTGGTCGTCCTTGAACCCGATATCGGACAAGTTGCGATAGGACATCAGCCGAAGCGAATGACACGCCGAACACATCTCGGAATAAACCTGGAAGCCGCGCTGCAGGGCACCCCGGTCGAAGGTTCCAAACAATCCGTTGAACGACCAGTTGCTGGCCGGGGCATGGGCTGAATCGCCCGAGGCCAGGGCGGGTGCGGAGAGAGCGATACCGGCTATGACCGCGCCGGCGGCGATAAGCGCGCGCATCAGCTTTTCTCCATCGGCTTTGCCGCCGCGCCCGTAGGCTCCGGCCCGCCGCCCTTGAGCACCGGTTCCCCGATACTGGCTGGCAACGGCCTAGGCGTCTCAAACACCGATAGAAGCGGCAGGATTATCAGGAAATGTCCGAAGTAATAGGCCGAGGCGATACGGCCGATCACGATGTACATTCCTTCTGCGGGATTGGCGCCGATCCAGCCCAGCACCACGCAATCAACCAGGAACAGCCAGAAGAACTGCCGGTAGACGGGCCGGTACCGCGCGCTTCTGACCGGTGACCGGTCGAGCCAGGGCAGCACAAGCAGGATCAGGGTGGAGCCGAACATGGCAATCACGCCGGCCAGCTTTGCTTCGATCAGGATGAAGCCCATCCAGCTTGTCACCCAGCCGCCGATGAAATTGTCCGGCACCGCCCGCAAAATCGCGTAAGACGGCAGGAAATACCATTCGGGAACGATATGCGGCGGCGTCAGCAGCGGGTTGGCCGGAATGTAATTATCCGGTTCACCGAAGAAATTCGGCGCGAAGAACACGAAGCCCGCGAAGATCACGAAGAACACGCCAAGCCCGAACATGTCCTTGTATGTGTAGTACGGGTGAAACGGGATCTTGTCCTGTTTGCCCTTGAGATCGATGCCGACCGGATTGTTGGAGCCATGCTTGTGCAATGCCACCAGATGCAATCCGACAACGCCGACCAACAGGAAGGGCACCAGATAATGCAGGCTGAAGAACCGGTTCAAAGTGGGGTTGTCCACCGCGTAACCGCCCCAAAGAAGCGTCACGACCCAATCGCCGACAAAGGGGATCGCGGAAAACAGATTGGTGATCACCGTTGCGCCCCAGAAGCTCATCTGCCCCCAGGGGAGAACGTAGCCCAGGAACGACGTCGCCATCATCATCAGCAGAATGACAACGCCCAGCATCCACAGCAATTCGCGCGGCGCCTTGTAGGATCCGTAGTAAAGCCCCCGGAAAATATGGATGTAAACGATGATGAAGAACGCCGACGCGCCGTTCATGTGGATATAGCGGATCAACCAGCCGTAATT
>CALGIA010000493.1 GCA_937916005.1 uncultured Rhodospirillaceae bacterium | reverse complement strand
AGCCATGCGGGGATCGCCGCCCACAGCATGCCGCCCAGCGCGCCCGCGACAATCATCAGGGGCAGGACCCAAAAACCCTGGGCTTCGTGGAACCACAGCGCCACCGCCCCGCCGCAGATGGCGCCGATGGTGAGTTGCCCTTCGGCCCCGATATTCCAGACATTGGCGCGAAACCCGAGCGACAGCCCGACGGCGATCAGCGCCAGGGGGGTCGCCTTGACCACCAGTTCCGACAGGCCATAGAGCGTCGTTACCGGCTTGATGAAATAGACAAACAAGGCGCGCAGCGGATCGAACCCGAGCAGTGCGAATAAAATCACCCCGGCCATCAGGGTCAGGCCGACGGCGAATACGGGCGTCAGATAGAGCATGGGGGTCGATACGGCGCCGCGCGCCTCAAGCCTCGGAAACATGGTCCCCCACCGGATCAGCGGTTTCATCGAACATGCCACCCATGAGCAACCCGGCCTGTTCCACCGTGATATCCCCCGTCGGCCGGCTTTCCGACAGACGGCCGTGATAAATCACCGACAGCCGGTCACTGATCGCGAACAGCTCATCCAGGTCCTGGGAAATGACCAGCACCGCCGAGCCCGACTTGGCCAATTCGATCAGCGCCTGATGGATTGCGGCCGCCGCCCCGGCATCCACGCCCCAGGTGGGATGGGCCGCGATCAACAAACTCGGCTTCTGCAGCATTTCACGGCCAATGATGAATTTCTGCAGATTGCCGCCCGACAGACTCCTGGCCTCGGCCCGCGAGCCCCCGGCGACAACATTGAAATCATCGATGATGCGACCGGCGAGAGTGTGGGTGCGCCCGACCCGGATCAGCCCACGGGACAGCAATCCCGCCGCGCCGTATGCATAGCTGCTCAGGAAACTGTTTTCGGCCAGGGTCATTTCCGGCACTGCGCCGCGCTCAAGCCGTTCCTCGGGCACGAAAGCCATTCCCGCCTTGCGCCTGTCGCGCGGGCCAAGATGCCCAACCGGCTTGCCGTTGATGACGATTGATCCGGCATCATCCACCGGGCGCTCGCCGCTCAGCACGGTCAGCAGTTCCGGTTGACCATTGCCGGCGACCCCGGCGATGCCGAAAATTTCCCCGCCACGGACCGAAAAATCAATGTCCTTCAGCGCAACGCCGAACGGGTGATCGGATGACATGGACACATGGGCAACCCGCAGAATTTCCTCACCCCTCTCGACGATCCGGCCCCGCTCCGGTGACGATAGTTCCGCGCCGATCATCATCTGGGCCAGGCCGCGCGCGGTCTCGGTCCGGGGATCGCAGGTCGCAATCACCCTGCCACCACGCATGACGGTCGCTTTCGAGCAGAGGGCGCGGATCTCCTCCAGCTTGTGGCTGATATAGAGAATCGAACATCCGCCGTCGGCGAGACGGCGCAGGGTTTCGAACAGCTTTTCCGCCTCCTGGGGCGTCAGCACCGATGTGGGTTCGTCCATGATCAACAGGCGCGGGTCCTGCAACAGGCAGCGCACGATCTCAACCCGCTGCCGTTCGCCGACCGACAGGGTGTGAACATGACGGCCCGGGTCCAGGGCCAGCCCGTAGCGCGCGGACACAGCCCCGATTCGCCCGGTCAATTCGCCCATGGGAACTTTTTCATCGATGCCGAGAGCGATGTTCTCGGCCACCGTCAGGGAATCGAACAAAGAAAAATGCTGGAACACCATGCCGATCCCCAGTCGGCGCGCCTGGGCGGGCGAGGCAATCTGGATCGGCTCCCCCTGCCACAGGATCTCGCCTTCATCGGCCCGTAGCACGCCATAGACGATCTTCACCAGGGTCGATTTTCCTGCCCCGTTTTCCCCCAGCAAGGCGTGAATTTCGCCGGGCAAAAGCGACAGAGACACATGGTCATTGGCGAGCGTTCCGGGGAAGCTTTTGCAGATGCCGCGCAGTTCCAGTCGCGGAATATCGACGGCTTCAGACGGGGATGGGGACTTTGCTGAACTCATGGGGCCAAATGATCGCACAATTGAGCGTCGTCCGCACCCTTGTCAATTATCTATCCAGGGCGGGTTCAGACGTTCTATTTCGGAAAACACGGGGCATGATTTTTCATGGGCGCCGGCGAGATATCCGGTGCTCATCAGAAACTCCCCGGTGATTTCCCCGCCGGTAAACAGGAAGGTTTTCTTGAACAGCTTGACCCATTCTTCCTTGGGCAAGGGATGCTGGGCGGAGAGCCAGCTGGAGAACGAACCGTGGGACTCGCGCAGCGCGATGATGCGGCGCGCATTCTCGATCACGGCGTTGACTTTCAATCGATTGCGAATGATGGCGGCATCGCCAAGCAGCCGTTCCCGTTCCGCGTCACCATAGGCGGCGACACGATCGATATGGAAGCCATCGAAGGCGGTCATGAAGGCGTCGCGCTTTTTCAGCACGGTCAGCCAGGACAGGCCGGCCTGATTGATTTCGAGGGCGAGCCTTTCGAACAGCACGTTATCGTCGTCGACGGGAAATCCGTATTCCGAGTCGTGATAGGGACCATGAAACGGATGGCCGGGCGCGCTATCGCAATAGCTCATGGTTCACGGCCGGTGGAAGGACAGCATGCCCGACGTGATCAGATAGTAGGCAATGCACCAAAGCACGGCGGCGATCACCGTGGTAATCCCGGCCTTGAGCCAGACCCGTGGCTTGACCGGCGCGCCGTCCGAATGCCCGGGCCCCGCCACTTCGCCGACTTCATGGGGCGGCTTGACCCCAAACGGCAGAGCCATGAAAAAGACCAGCCACCAAAGGATGATGTAGACGACGATTCCTGAAACCCAATTCATGTCGTTTCATTAACTCCTGATTAGAGCCGCACCACGTGAACCTGCGTCGAGGGACGCTTGCCCATGGTATCGCGCAGGCTGCGGCGAACGGCATTGCGCGCGGCCTCGGAAATCTTGTCGTCGCTTTTACGGTCCCGGTCGCTCAGACCATCGACCGCCTGGGTGATCGCGGCAAGGGCCGCATTGCGCAGCGGGGTATCGTCTTCGTCGTCAATCACGCCCTGGGCGCTCAATTGCGGGTCGGCCATCAGGCGGCCCCTGCCGTCGACCACCACCGTGGCCACGGCGGCCCCGCCGGCGACGATACGCCGCCGGGCGCGCATGATTTCGCCATTGATGGGAATCATCCGCGAGCCGTCAAGCGCGATCCGCCCCGAATGAACCTGGCCGACAATTTCAGCAGGCCCCGGCGCCAGCCGGATCACCGAGCCGTTTTCACCGACCACGACTTCCGGAATGCCGTGATCCTCCGCGAAATCGGCATGATCGTTCATATGGAGCAGTTCGCCATGAATCGGCACCAGAATTTTGGGCCGGATCCAATCATACATCTGGCTCAATTCATCTTGGGCCGGGTGACCCGACACATGAACGAAATGATCGTCTTCGGTGATGACTTCGACC
>CALGIA010000492.1 GCA_937916005.1 uncultured Rhodospirillaceae bacterium | reverse complement strand
CGCCGAACTGGTGCATCGCGTACATGACATCGCGCCGTCGCCGGATACGCTCGTGGTGGTAAATTGCGCGGGCCGGACACGGTCCATCATCGGCGCTCAGTCCCTGATCAATGCGGGAATTCCCAACAAGGTCATGGCGCTGCGTAACGGCACCATGGGGTGGGAGCTCGCCGGTTTCGAAATCGAAAGGGGCAACGATAAGCGCGTGCTCAGCAGTTCGGCCGGCGGCACCGCCAAAGCGCTGGAAGCGGCCGGGCGGGTGGCGAAACGGTTCGGGGTGCGAACCATCGACAGGGCGGAACTTGAGACCTGGATCGCCGAACCCGAAACGCGCACGCTCTACATGTTCGACGTGCGCAATCCCGAAGAATATGAAGCGGGTCATTTTCCGGGCTCCACCTGGGCGCCCGGGGGGCAACTGGTTCAGGCGACCGACACATATGCCGCCACGCGGCATGCACGTATCGTGCTGATCGACGACGACGGCGTTCGCGCGACCATGACCGCATCCTGGCTGGTGCAGTTGGGGTGGAAGGACGTGGTCGTGCTTGTTGACGGGTTGACCGGGGCCGGGCTTGAAACAGGGCCTCATATTGTCAGAGTAGCCGGGCTCGAAAATGCGGCGGCGGAAGAAGTCACGTCCGCCGACCTCGAACAATTACTGTCGGATGGCGCTGCCACGGTGGTCGATTTGGGCCGAAGCCTTGATTATCGCCATGGCCATATTCCGGGGGCTTGGTTCGCCGTTCGCTCGCGGATCGAAAAAGCGCTTGATACGATCTCCGTCAAAGGAAGATTGGTGTTGACGTCGGGCGACGGTGTGATCGCGCGGCTTGCTGCGGTTGAGGCGGGAAAACTGGTTTCGACGCCGGTGTCGTTTCTTGCCGGAGGGACTGCCGCATGGTCCGCCGCCGGGCTGCCCTTGACGGATGGCGAGGAAAACATGGCCGACAAGCCGGACGACATGTGGCTGCGCCCCTATGATCGGGCGAGCGGGGTCGCAGAGGCCATGAACACCTACCTGTCATGGGAAGTTGATCTGGTGGATCAGATAGAACGGGACGGGACCGCCGATTATCAGCTTTTCCCTGAATAGGCGGCGGTTCCCGATGGGTGTCATTGCAGTCAGGTCACTTGGCGCGCATCGCGCAGCGCGCATGTTCCGCGCGGCGGTGGATATATTGCTGCCGCCACGCTGCCTGTCCTGCGGCGAAACTGTGGCCGAGCCCGGTGCCTTGTGCGGCGTTTGCTGGCCAAGGCTCACGTTCCTGACGCCGCCGCTCTGTGGGATATGTGGATTTCCATTCGATTATGATCCCGGCGCCGGCGCCGTCTGTGGCGAGTGTCTGCGCGCGCCGCCACCCTTCGAACGCGCCCGGACGGTTTTTCGATATGACGAGCACAGCCGGGATCTGGTGATTTCCTTTAAACACCGCGACAGGATCGATGCTGCGCCCGCTTACGGCAAATGGATGGCGCGGGCTGGAAGCGAAATTCTGGCGGAGGCTGATGTGATCGTTCCGGTTCCTCTCCATCGGCGTCGATTGATTTCAAGACGTTACAATCAATCGGCGGAGCTGTGCCATGCCCTGGGCCGGGAAACCGGTCTGCCGCACAATCCTGATCTGTTGGTGCGGACCCGGGCCACGCCGACGCAGGGCCGCCTGAACAGGGCCGAGCGTGAGCGTAACGTCCGTGGCGCGTTTGCCCTGAGGCCCGACGCCGCGCCTTCCCTGCAGGGGCGGCGCGTCGTGCTGGTTGATGACGTTTTGACCACCGGGGCGACGGTGAATGCCTGCGCCAGAACCCTTCTCCGCGGCGGGGCGGCGGCGGTGGACGTACTCACGCTTGCGCGGGTTGTGCGTCCAGGGCGCTGACAAATAGGGTCAAAGGTCCCATATTAACGCCATCGTATTGATCGTCTAAGGTTTGATGTATGAGCAAGGTCGAAATCTATTCCAGCATGTCCTGTCCCTTTTGCTACCGCGCGAAGGCGCTGTTGACCGCAAAAGGCGCCGAATTCAGTGAAATTGACGTGGACAGGGATCCCGGCGCGCGCGTGGAGATGATGCGCCGTGCAAATGGCGGGCGAAGCGTGCCGCAGATATTTATCGATGATCAGCATGTCGGTGGTTCAGATGATCTCGCGGCGCTGGAACGGGCAGGCAAGCTTGATGCCATGCTCGCTGGAAGTGAATAACCATGTCATTTCGGCTCGCCTGCGTGCAGACGAGTTCAACCGACGATATGGCGGCCAATCTGGCCACTGCGACAAGGCTCATCTATGAGGCGGCTGACGGCCACGCTGATTTCATTGCCCTTCCCGAAGTCTTTGCCCTGATACAGCCCGACCGATCAAAGCTGGTGGCCGAGGCATTTGCCGAGGAAGATCACCCAGGTCTTATGGCGTGCCAGACACTGGCCAAGGAAACCGGCGCCTGGATACTGGCCGGGTCTCTGAGCGTTCGCGCCGATACCCACCGCGTCGCCAACCGGTCTCTTCTGCTTGACCCCGATGGTGAGATCATGGGGCGTTACGACAAGATCCATATGTTCGACGTGGATCTGGGGGAAGGCGAAACCTATCGGGAATCTGATACCTACCGCCCGGGGGTGGAGAGCTGTATTGCCCCGACGACATGGGGAAATCTCGGTATGACCGTCTGTTACGATCTCAGGTTTCCCCTTCTATATCGATCTCTGGCACAGGCCGGCGCGGATTTTCTGTCGGTTCCATCCGCGTTCACGCGCCCGACGGGACGGGCTCATTGGTCGGTCCTGTTGCGCGCCCGGGCGATAGAAACAGGATGCTATGTGTTTGCGCCGGCCCAGTGCGGTGAACATGGCGCGGGGCGCAAGACCTATGGTCACAGCATGATTGTTGATCCTTGGGGTGACATCCTCACCGAGGCGGGCGAGGAAATTGGCGTAACGTTTGCAGATATCGATCCCGCCAGGGTCACCGAAGCACGTGCATCCATACCGTCACTACTTCAAGACAGGTCCTATTTCCCCCCATCAAGGCTGAGCGACGCCAAATAGCCGGGCGCATCGCTGCGTACCGCGCAGATCCGCTGGACCACGGCGGGCCGCGGAAAATTGATTAAACCATGTTCGTATGCGACGATGGACAGCTGGCCGCCCATCTCCCTCAAAAGTTCGCCGGGGGACAGTAAAAAGTCCGGGTTGCTCGGCCGGCCATGGCGCTCATTGCCCTGGCCGAAGGTTTCGTAAATCAAGCATCCATCCTGCGCCACAGCATCGATCAACGAAGGGAAAAGCGGCCTGTGCAGGTAGTTCGTTACCACCACCGCTGCGAAATCGCGATCACCGGTCGGCCAGATTCCCCCACTTTCCAGATCAGCCTCGATCAGGTCGAAATCCGGTCGCCCCAAGAGGTCGATGACACCGGCATTGTAGCGGTCAATTCCCACCACATGATGGCCTCGCTCCAGAAACAGTCTGGAATGACGCCCGGTCCCACAGGCGACATCGAGAATCGCTCCGGTAGGAACAAATTCCGCGAATCGGTGCACCCAATCCGAGGGCGACGCGTCGCCGTGAGGTTCGTGAGAGATTGCCATTATGCCGCTCCGGTGTGTGTCTTGCGCCTCGCGCCCACTATTCCCATATTGGAATAAGATGACGCAATTGGCTCGGTAGGGGTATAGTTACGCCATGA
>CALGIA010000491.1 GCA_937916005.1 uncultured Rhodospirillaceae bacterium | reverse complement strand
GCGGCAGGAAAATCCCCCGCTTCCGTGGTCTAATTTGTCACCGCCGCATACAGGCGGCACGGTGGTCATCCGATCCGATATCACCCAGCTCAAACAGACCGAGCTGGCGCTGCAAAACCGCGTATCCGAGCTTGAGGACTTCAAGGCGGTGCTGGAAAAGCAAAGCCTTCAGTTGACCGAGTTCGCCAATGAGCTTGCCGGCGCCAAGGACCAGGCAGATTCCGCGAACCTTACAAAGAGCGAGTTTCTCGCCAATATGAGCCATGAACTCCGCACACCCTTGAATGCCATCATGGGGTTTTCGGAGGTCATCAAAAATCAATTGTTCGGGCCGCTCGAAATACCGCAATATCTGGATTACGCTGGCGACATTTATGACAGCGGCGTTCATCTGCTCGACATCATCAATGATATTCTCGATCTGTCGAAAGTCGAGGCGGGCAAGCTTGAACTCAGCGAGGAAGAGGTCGACGTAAAAGAAGTGGTTGGGGCGGTGCTCCACCTCATCCGCGGCCGCGATGAAGCGACCGGGGTGACGCTGGTTCAGGATATGCCATCCGACCTGCCGGTGCTGTTCGCCGATAAACGAAAACTCAAACAGATGTTGCTGAATTTACTGACCAACGCCTTCAAGTTCACGGCCGAGGGTGGAACCGCCGACGTGTCGGCCAGGATCGAAGACGATGGCGGGTTGTCGTTGAGCGTGCGCGATACGGGTATCGGCATTGCGTCGGACAAGCTGGACCTGGTTCTGGCCCCGTTCGGCCAGGTCGACAGCGCGCTGGCCCGCGATCACCAGGGAACCGGCCTCGGGCTACCCCTGGTCAAGGCGCTAATCGAACTGCATGAAGGGACCATGACGATTGACAGCGAACTCGATAAGGGAACCGAAGTGACCCTGCATTTTCCCGCCTTCCGCAGTCGTCAGAGATAGGTCCCCGCGAGAGTGAAAACCTCGCCGCCCATGCCGAGCTTGAACCGCGCGATGCCCGGAGCAGTGTTCGCGAAAAGCCCGCCCACGTCGAACCATTCTACTCCTGATTTCTGCATCTCCCGCAGGGCCCGCCATAGCAATAAATGATGGGCGCGGTGGGTGCGGCCGTCCGGCCCGGACCATCCGATGCTGTAGCTCGCGGCATTGCCGTGGCGCAGGATCAGGATGCCCGCCACCGGCCGCCGCTGGTCATAGGCCTGCAGGATCATCGGCCGGGACAGCGGGGACCCGGCAAGGGCGCGGATCAGCCGCCCATCCGGCCCCGCAAAACGCGTCTTTCGGCGAAACGGTTCGTATTCGCCGAGCAGCCAGGCAAGCGCCGGCTCTCTGGTTTCGGTCGAGACCTCAACCCGCAGCCGTGATGCTTCGGCGACCTTGAGCTGACGGCGCCATGACCCCTTCAGGGCGGCGCGCAAGGCGTCTTCATCGCGTCGAATATCCATCCAGGCCGAGCTGTAGCCGGTGACCATGCGCCGTGCGCCAAGGCCGCGCATGATGGCGTGGCTTTCCGGGGCGTCGGGCAGTTCGGGCATCCACAGGACGATCTCGCGCCGTGCGATGCGCCACGTGGCGCGGATCAGCTTCATTCCTTCGGCGAAGTCGGTGGGCGCGATATGGGGCCTGAGCCAGATCGGTCCCCGGGTGATCTGCACCAGGGCGCCGAGCCCGGCAACGCGGCGCTCAAACGCCTGAACGGCGGCCAGCGGACCCGCGCCGTCGGACAGCACCCCGCGCCGGACCCGTCGGCGCGACAGGGCTTCCATGGCCGCGCCATAGGCCCATGATTGCTCCAGGCTCGACTTGCCGGCGCGCGCCAACAGCCCGTCCCATGACTCCGCGCTTGCGGCTTCGCCGGCCTCCCAACTCAACCGGAAATCGATATGCGGCGTGTCCGGCATTGTTGATCCTGTTTCCCAAATTCCCGATACACGATACTGTCTCGGGCATGAGGATGCCATTCAGGAAGTTCGACCGCATCGGCCAAATCGACATTCCACGGCGCAGTTTCACATTGTGGGCGACGGCCTATGCGCTCGCCTTTTTCGTTATCCCGGTGCTCGCCGTGGCGGGCGCCCTGGATGTGGCTCTCTATCTGCTGTTCGATCGCGTCTTCGGCGCATGCTACGGGATTTTGTGCCTGTTCAGTTGACCGCTTGCGCTGGCCGGTCGTCTTGGGCAGTCTCTCGTCTGATCGAAAATCCATAACGGCGGAGCACAAGACTGATGGGCGACATTAACCTCACCATGGCGACTTATGATTATGACCACGTGCGCGATCTGGCCAGTGGGCTGGTCAAGCCGCAGGGAATCAATCTCACCGCGCTCAATTTTCAGGTTGAGGAAATTTTCTACCGCTTCGCCAATGCGTTTGAGTGGGACATTTCCGAA
>CALGIA010000490.1 GCA_937916005.1 uncultured Rhodospirillaceae bacterium | reverse complement strand
GGTTTCATTATTGGGGTCGAGAATTCCCTCGATCACGATTTCCGCGTAGGCGGGCACCGGCAGATCGACCGTCTCGCCCTTGATCACCTCCAGCGGCTCATCCATCAGCCCGCCCATGAACTCATACTCGTCGCCATCGATGGAGCCGCGCAGCTGCGATCCCATCACCGCCGCCGGGTGATGGCCGAGAAACAGAATTGCCTCCATGGGTTTCTTGAGCTCACGGTGGCGCCGGTAGATATAGCCCGCATGGTGGGCCGGGTTGAACATGCAGCCGATCTTGTCTTTTCCCTGGATCTCATGCCGGTAGATCCCGGCATTGATGACCCCCGTATCCGGGTCCCGCACCACCAACGTGCCGACGGTGATATATTTCCCGGAATCTTCCTCGGCGTGGTGAATAATCGGCAGCTTGGACAAATCGATATCATCGCCGGTCATCACGATTTGCTTGACCGGGGCTTGGTCGCGCGCCACCGTTTTGGTTGGTAGCGGGTTCGCGCCCCGTTCGCGGAACCGCTTGAGGATGTTGCTCTTGGATTCGTCCGGATCGACGCCAAGCGCCAGCCCCAGCAGCGAATAGCTACCCAGAAGATTGGTAACAAGGGGCAATTCGGAGCCGTTCATGTTTTCACAGCGGATCACCGGAAACTTTCCGGCCGCCTGAAGCTTCTGCTGGATCACGCAGGGTTCGAACAAAGGATCGACCGGCCTGGAAACGGATACGAAATAATCCGATCCCATCTGGCGCGCTTCGCCGAGAAAGCTTCTGAGATCTTTGTTCATGGAGGTCTCCCTGTACTAAATTATCCGCGCGGAACGCGTATCCGGCGGCAGTCTAGCGCAACTGACCGGCAGGTACAGCCATCGGCGGAGCCTTATTCAGTCGATAATCGCGATGGCGTTGATTTCAAGCATGCATCGCGGGTCGGTGGCGAGCTGCACGATTTGAACCGTGGTCGTCGTCGGCTTGTTGTCGCCGAAATATTCGGCCCAGACGGCATTGAGCGAATCCTGATCGGTCAGGTCGGTCAGATACCGGTTGGCGCTGACGATATCTTCAAACCCGGCGCCGACCGCGTCGAGGCCCTTCTTGAGCTGTTCGAGAGCTGCCCGCGCCTGGCCGCCCATATCCGTGGGCATGCTGTCGAATTCTTCCGGGCGATGGGGATGGTGATGATAGACCGGGGCCGCCGTCATGCCGGCGAGGAAAACCGTTGTGCCGCCCCGCACCGTGATCGCCGGCGCATAGGGCATCCACAAATCGGGCGCATCGGGCCAATGGATATGTTCGATCGATTTCGCCATGGAAGTTCTCCCGGGTATTTTATTCAATGAGCAAGCTTCGGGCCGGGGCCCAGTCTTGTCAACGGGGGCCAGTGTGAGTACCGTCCCGCGCGAAATGGAGCCGTCATGAATAATGCAGATCTGATTATCGAAATCCTGCGCAATGCGGGGATCACCCACGGATTCGGCATCCCCAGCGGCAATGTGCTGCCGGTGCTGGAAGCCATGCGCAAGGGCGGCGTGGAATTCGTGCTCACCGCCCATGAAGGCTCGGCCGGGTTCGCCGCCGACGCCATGGGCCGCATGACGGGCAAGCCCGGTTTCTGCCTCGGCACCCTGGGGCCGGGGGCGACCAACCTGGCTACCGGGGTTGGCTGCGCCTATCTGGACCGCACGCCGATGATCGCGATCACCTGCAATCTCAACACCGACCTGCATGGCCGCCGGCTTCAGATGTATATCGACCACCACGCCCTGTTTGCCCCCATCACCAAGGCCAGCCTGGCGCTGAAGGAGGGTGAAATCGCGGCGACCGTGGCGCGCGCGCTGGAAATCGCCCTGACCGAGCCCATGGGTCCGGTGCATCTGGATCTGCCCGAAGACGTCGCCATCGCCATGGCCACTGAAACCGCGCCGCCGCCGCCCAACCCGAAACCCCAGGATGCGGCGCCCGACGATCAAATCGCGACCGCAATAGGGCTGCTGCAAAATGCCCGGCGTCCGGCGGCCGTGATCGGGGCCAATGCCATGCGCATGACCAACGCTCATTTTTTGCGCGACTTCATTGAGACGCACAATATTCCCTTCGCCACCACGACCATGGCCAAGGGCATGATCGACGAGGACCATCCCCTGTCGATCGGTTGCATCGAGCGCGGCCGGCGGCAGATTCAACGCGCCTTCCTGCGTGACGCCGACCTGATCATCGGGCTCGGATACGACACCATCGAGGTGGAAGTCGAGGCCTGGATATCGGATGTAGACATGTTGCAGATCGATATCGAGAAAATCGATGTGGCCGCCGGCGTAAAAATCGTCCATGAGGTCACCGGTAATCTGGAGTCCTCATTGTCGCTTCTGGCTGCAATTGCGCCGTCCGGTAACGACTGGACCGAGGCGGAAATATCCGCGCATAAAGAACGTTTCCAGGTGGCTTTGCGTCCGGAAACCGCCGCATTTTCGCCCCATCAGGCGATTGACGCCGTGCGTGCCGCCCTGCCCCATGACGGCGTGCTGGCCTTCGATGTGGGCGCCCACACCCATCAGATATCCGGTCAGTGGGCCGCCCATGCGCCGCGCAATTTCCTGATCACCAACGGCTGGTCATCCATGGGATTCGGCCTGCCCGCCGCAATCGCCGCGAAAATCGCGCGGCCCGACCTTCCCGTGGTGTGCGTGATCGGCGACGGCTGCTTCCAGATGACCTGCGGCGAGTTGGCGACGGCGGCGCGCGTCGGCATTACACTGCCCGTGGTGGTGCTGGATGACCGCTGGCTCGGGCTGATCAAGATCAAACAGGCACAGCGCCAGTTCGGCGAATACGGCATCGAACTCCTGCCCCAGGAATATGGCGCGCCGCCGGCGCATTATTTCGGCGTGCCCGTGGTGGGCGTCCGGGATTCAGATGCGCTGCGTGACGCCGTCGCCAACGCCCTGGCGTCCGACGGCCCGACGGTCATCGAGGCCGTCGTCGATTCCGGCCATTACATGGAAACCGTGTTCGACTGAACCGCTACATCTCCACCCGGGCCAAAGGCTGTTTGCCGCGCAGGATATCGGACATGCGTTCGGCCATGGCAATGATCGGCGCATTGATGTTGCCGCCGACCATGTCGGGGATGATCGATCCGTCGATCACGCGCAGCCCGTCGACGCCGCGTACCTGGCATTCCGGATTGACCACCGACATTTCATCATCATCGCTACCCATCTTGCAGGTGCCGAGCGGGTGATGGGCGGTCAGCGCCGTGGCCCGGATGAAGGCATCGAGCTCATCATCGGTCTGGACATTCTTGCCGGGGAAATTCTCCTCGCCCCGGAAGCTGTCCAGATCCGACTGGGCGGCCACATCGCGTACGATCTTGAGCCCATCGCGAATGGTGCGCAGGTCGTTTTCGGCGGACAGAAAGTTCTGATAGATTTTCATGGGCTCGCGCGGGTCCGCCGAGGCCAGCTTGATCTCGCCCCGGCTTTCCGGATGCAGCAGCACCGCGCGGCAGCCGAAGCCATCCTCAAACGCTTTCTTGATGCCGGGGAACCACAGGCCGGCCTCGCCGGTGGTGGCGCGCACCAGGAACTGGATATCGGGGATGTCCAGCTCAGGCCTGGTTTTCATGAAGGCCATGAAGCCGCTCGGCAGATCCGTACCCGGCCCGGTGCCGAAGAAATAGGCCCGCAGAACCATCATGGCCGCCCGGTCGAACCGCATGTTCTTGCGGAACGGTCCCGGGTCGGGCCGGTGATATTCGGCCATCACTGACAGATGGTCCTGAAGATTCTGGCCAACGCCGGGCAAATTCACCTTGGCTTCAATGCCATGAGCAGCCAGATCTTCGGCCCGGCCGATACCGGACAGCATCATCAACTGGGGGGTGTTGATGACCCCGCCCGACAATATGACCTCGTGATTGGCGCGGACGTCCACGGTCTTGCCGTTCTGGCTGTATTCGACTCCGACGATCCGGTTGTTTTCCCAGATCAGCCGATTGACCATCGCCTTGGTTTCGACGCTCACATTTGAGCGCTGCATGGCCGGGCGCAGATAGGCAACCGCGGCGCTGCACCGGCGGCCGTCGCGGATGGTCTGCTGGATCAGTCCGAAACCTTCATTCTGTTCCGCGTTGTAATCCTTGGTAATGCCGTAACCGGCGGATTCGCCGGCCTTGAGATAGGCCTGGACAAGCGGGTCCTCGAAGGTCGTTTCGCGCGAATTCAACGGCCCCGAATCGCCGCGATAATCGTCGCCACCCAGCAGCCAGTTTTCCGACCGCTTAAAATAGGGCAGCATGTCCGCATAGGACCAGCCGGTGCAGCCCTTTTGCCGCCACCGGTCATAATCGCCCCGATGACCGCGCACATAGGCCATGGCGTTGATCGATGACGAACCGCCCAGCACCTTGCCGCGCGCGCATTCGATCTTGCGGTTGTTGCAATTTGGCTCGGGTTCGGTGAAATACATCCAGTCATGACGGCGTTCGTTGAGAATTTTTCCCCAACCAAGCGGAATATGAATCCAGGGATCACTGTCGGGGCCGCCGGCCTCGATCACCAGCACGCTGACATCGGGATCTTCGGTCAACCGGTTGGTCAGCACGCAGCCGGCCGACCCGGCGCCGACGATCACATAATCAAAACTCTTACCCGCGTTCATCCCTGATCCTCTCGTTCACATTCCGCCGTTCGGCGTGTTTCACAGCTCTTGATAGCCAATTCTCACCACCAGGTGAACTACATCACCGTCGCAGCATTGTATCCAATGTCCGGGCTTAGCCAAGGTCGGATCGGCCCGATGCACCGGTGACCCCATAGGGGACCGCCGCGCGTTGGCGACATACGGGCGTTTTGTGTGCAAGAAGGTCTTGGCATTAGCCGCTTGCGACAACGGGGTTGGTCAGCGTGCCGACTCCCTCGACGGTGATCGAGACGATATCGCCCGGCTTCATGAATATTTTAGGGTCGCGGCCGAAGCCGACGCCGGCCGGTGAGCCGGTCGTCAGCACGTCGCCCGGCGCAAACGGATACCAGCGCGAGAAGTATGAAATCAGCTGCGGGATCATCCAGATCAGGTCGGACGTATTGGACGACTGGAAGACCTCGCCGTTGAGCGTCGTTTGTATGTCCAGATCGTGCGGATCGCCGACTTCGTCGCAGGTGACCACCGCCGGCCCCATCGGGCAGAACGTCGGCAGTTGCTTGCCCATCCGGTTGATTTCGGGATCGTTGGTTTCGCGGTAGATGTGCACCCAGTCGCGCGCCGACACGTCATTGATGATGGTGTAACCGGCGATCGACTCCATCGCGTCCTCGATGGCGACATTGTGGCAATGCTTGCCGAAGACGAGCGAGAACTCGCCCTCGAAATCCACCATATCGGGGCATTGGGGCGGCAGCACAATGGCCGCGCCCGAACCGATGATGGAATTGTTGTTCTTGATGAAGGCGCTCGGGTCTTCCGGAACTTCCGGGTTGTCGGTTTTTTTCATTTCCTGGAGGTGGGTGCGATAGGCGCGGCCATGGGACAGCACAATTCCGGGGTGCGGCAGCGGCGCCAGCATCGGCGTCTCGGAAACCGGGCAGAGTGCGCGTCGTTCGCGCAGCGCGTCGGTCTCACCCTGGCTTGCCCCCTCGATGCGGCCGGCGACGCGGGACACGATCTCAAGCCCATCCGCCCCGCCACCCAGAATTCCGGCGACTGTCGCCGGGACATACGCGGCCAGCGGCGCAATATCGGCGACGCCGGCGAAGTCGAGTACATCGCCGCCCAGCAGCATGCCGGCCCTGCCACCCAACGGTGCATCGATGGTTACGAACCTCATGCCCCTGCTCCCTATTATTTTTCTTTACCGGGGATCCTCACATAAACGCCCCCGAACGACTAAAGCGTTGCACAGAAATGTTCGGTGACAAACAGCTTTTGTTTGGCGGCGACAAGGTTCCGACTCGCGGGCGGGGCTGTTATAAATTTCACAACGGAAACGAAAGGGAATTTCATGCCGGCCGAAACCCTGGACGCAAGAGGACTGAAATGCCCCATCCCCGTGCTGCGCGCACGCAAGGCGATCCGCGCCATCGGTAACGGCGAGGAGCTTGAGGTGCTGGCCACGGACCCGGGCGCGGTCAAGGATTTCCAGGCTTTCAGTGACGCTACCGGGCATGAGCTTGTCGAGAGCGAAAGGAACGGCGACGAATTCCGCTTCCTGATCAGAAAGAAAGCCTGACCATGGAAGGAAATGCACCCACAACGCCCGTTTTGATCGTCGGCGGCGGCCCGGTCGGGTTGGCGCTGGCCGCCGAGCTCGGCTGGCGCGGCATCGACTGCATGCTGATCGAGCAGACCGACGGCGTCATCGCCACGCCGAAAATGAATGAGGTCAATCTGCGGTCCATGGAATTCTGCCGCCGCTGGGGCATTGCCGACACGGTACGCGATTGCCCGTTCCCGTGGGATTATTCCATGGATGTCGCCTTCATGACCCGGCTTGGCGTGGAACTCGGCCGCCAGAAGCGTCCGTCCAAGCGCGACCAAAAGCCGGGGCCGTTAAGCCCGGAGACGTTCCAGATCTGCTCGCAGCTTTGGTTCGACCCGATCCTGCGCCGCCATGTGGAGACCCTGCCATCGGTGACCCTGGCCTATCGCCACAGGCTGGAGGAATTCTGCCAGAATGCGGATGGCGTGACCGCCCACATTACCAATCTGACCACCGGCGCGCGGGACATTGTGCGGGCCGGCTATCTTGTGGCGTGCGACGGCGCCAACAGCGCGATCCGCGAGTCCTGCGGCATTGATGTGGGCGGCGACAAGATCCTTGGCCGGCCCGTGCACCTCTATTTCAAATCACCCGATTTCGCCGAGCAGGTGGGTTTCGAGCGGGCCGTGTTCATTCTGCTGATCGATGAGGCCGGCGCCTGGGCCAATGTGCGCGCCATTGATCCCGCCCAGGGATTGTGGCGGCTGATGATCATCGACACGCCGGAAGATTTCGACCGGGAAAATATCGATATGGACGCGCAGATGAGGCGCGCCACCGGCCGCGATGATATCGAGGTGGAATGGGCCGGGGTCAGCGTCTGGACCCGGCGCGGCGTGGTTGCATCACGCTATCGGGACAAGCGGGTTTTTCTGGCCGGCGACGCGGCGCATCAGGTGTCGCCGACCGGCGCACTCGGCATGAATACCGGGCTGGGCGATGCGGTCGATCTGGGCTGGAAGCTCGCTGCAAACATCGAAGGCTGGGGAGGCGACGGGCTGCTCGACAGCTATGAAGTCGAACGCCGCGCGGTCGGCGCGCGCAACGTGGCCATGACCACCGGGTTCCACCAGGATCATAGCGGCTTCCAGGCCCCGCCGGCGATCAACGACACGACGCCGGAGGCCGAAGCCGCACGCAAGGCGCTGGGCGAAAAGGCGGTCCATATCATCGGCGCCATGTTCCGCACCGACGGGCTGCAGCTCGGCTATGTCTATGAAGGCTCACCGGTCTGCATCCCCGATGGCTCCGCAGCCCCCGAGGATGCATCCGACATATATGTTCAGACCGCCCGGCCCGGCGCGCGCGCCCCCCACGCATGGCTGGCGGACGGGAGATCCATGCTGGATCTGTTCGGACGCGCCTTCGTGTTGCTGCGGCTGGGGGATGACGCGCCGGACGGTTCCGCCCTGGCCGGGGCCGCGGCGTCACGCGGCATCCCGTTCCGGATCGAGCATATAATCGACCGGGAAATTGCCGCGCTATATGAAGCCCGGCTTGTTCTGGTCCGCCCGGACGGGCATGTCGCCTGGCGCGGCGACGTGATGCCGGACGATTGCGGACAGGTCATGGACCGGGTCACCGGAATCAAACCGCCGGGCTGAGAAGATGACCCGACGGGCCGGGTGTGGTTACATAGCGCAAAGTAAAAGGAACGAATAATGGATATCGGTTTCGTTGGTCTCGGCAATATGGGAGGCGCGCTGGTGCGACGGCTCCTGCTGTCACGCGGGCTGCGGGCGTTCGACATCAACCCGGAAGCTGCTGCGGCCAGCGCCGTCAACGGTGCGGAAACCGCCGCGTCACCCGCCGAGCTTGCGGCATCCTGCGACGTCATACTGACCTGCCTGCCCACGTCGAAAGAAGTCCGCAGTGTGATTTTCGGCGATGAAGGGCTGGTTGACGGGCTGGCTAAGGGCAATGTGGTGGTCGATATGACCACCGGCGACCCGGCTGAAACCCGCGCCATGGCCGCGGAACTGGCCGAGCGCGGCATCGAGATGATGGATGCGCCGGTCAGCGGCGGGCCCATGGGGGCCGATGCGGGCACCATCGCCATCATGGTCGGCGGGTCGGATGAGCTGTTCGCACGGCTCCTCCCGGTGTTCAACGACATCAGCCCCAACGTGTTTCATGCCGGCGGCGTGGGCGCGGGTCATACCATGAAGCTGGTCAACAACATGACCTCTGCGGGCAACCGGGCCGTCGCCATGGAGGCCATCACATTGGCCGCAAAGAACGGGCTCGACCCCCGGGTTGCGATGGAAATCATGCAGAAGGGTTCGGGCCGCAGCTTCATGACCGAGGTAGTGTTCCCCAATTTCATTCTGACCGACAAGATCGAACAGGGCTTTACGCTCGGGCTGATGCACAAGGATGTTTCGCTGGCCGTGAAAATGGGGGCCGACAGCGACACGCCCCTGATGCTCGCCAACATCACCCGCCAGATCCTGCAGACAGCAATTGATGAAATGGGCCCCGACGCCGATCTCAACATGCTGATCAAGCTCTATGAAAAAGCCGCCAAGGTTCAGGTTTCCAAGCGACCGTAATCAGCCTTCCGCCAGCCAGGCTTCCCCGGAGCGGATCAATTCGGTTTCCTCAGGCGTGTGGATACAGACCACGTTGTCGCTCGGCCGCCGACCGACCTTGCGCTGGAAATATTGCTGGAATTTGCAGGAATTGGGATAACCGGACAGATCCATGTCATCGAACAAACCGTCGGGGGCGCCTCTCGGGTCGACAACATCCAGCCGGTCCTGCTCATAAACCGCTGTGTGATTCAGAATTCGCCAGACCCCATCGCGCTTTTCAACCCGGTCAAAGAAGTGAAACCAGCTCTGCAGATCGACTTCAGTGTCATCGACCTTGCTGCGCATCATCAGATGCACATCGATTATCCCCAAGGCGCGGTCCCCATTAAGACGCAGATTGGGACCGGTGATTTCATGCTTGCTCCGCATGCCCGGTTTGCGATTGGCGGCCAATCCTCTGGACCGTTCAATAAATTCCGACGCCGTGTCATGGATCCACGATATCTGGACCATGGCATCGGCATGGAAACACCCTGCAAGGGTTTCCCAGTCCGCCACATCCCGCGCATGGGCCCAGCGCGCCAGAACACCGGCGATTTCATGCTCGTCGAGCATATTCTGCAGTCGTTGATCCACTGAAACAGCTGGGGACATTGCTGGCTTTCTCCCGAAAATTTCCCGTTCGACATGGTAACCGATCAAATCCGCTTTCCCAGACGGATAATGACATGGCGGGTTTGCGA